>NZ_JBQHSE010000001.1:0-203651 GCF_052066395.1 Bariatricus sp. HCP28S3_A4
GCTGTATGCTGTTCCGAAATGTGATCCGGAACAATGCCAATGGGAACCACGTCCTGTTTCGGGCGGGGAACCTCAAGATGACCATAATTCGGTGGTGGGATCTGATCCGCTGCTGCTTTCCGACAGCGGCTGACCCAGTTGTAAAAAGTGCTTACTGCAATGTCGTTCTCACGACACCAGTCAGCATCTGTCATGCCGCTCTGGCGGCATTCATTGATAAGCCTGATCTGTTCCGCCATCGGGACACGGGCTCTGCTAGTACCTGCCATAACCTATCCTCCATAATTGTAGTGAAATAGTCTAAATATCTATCGACTACAATTATAGGCAAAACTTGAGGATCAGGAAATCCGCAGGAATATTTGGCGCTTACTTTCTAAAGGAAACATATAAGAGTTCTGTAAATACTTTTTTCAAGAAATGTCTCCCATATGTAAGCAAGCTTGAAGAGAAAATGATGAATGAGAAAACAGTATGTACAAATGCCACTAATGTAACGGTGAATGGATTGTCAGCATACATTCGAAATACCAGCGTTTATGCTAATCTCATATGACTCCGACACTTTTTATACTCTGCAGACCTTTAACAAAAACAAATTTGTGCAAGAACTCTGCTGCGTTTTCATAATTGCCAACGTATATAAAATGCATCCCAAATAATTTTAATATTTCTATATATTTGACACGCTTTTCTACCATAATTGCTGATTTTGTCGTCCATGTTTTCCCAATTATTCATTCATTCTATTTAATAATTGTCTATTCATATTAGTTAAATATCTTTTTAAAATAAATCTATGAATGGGATTATATATGCATCTTGGCAAAAACAAGTATAGAATCCTTTGTATTTTAAAAATCATCCCGCGATGAACAACTTTTTTTTCATCATCTTTCCACGGCGATTGCTTCAAATAGCGGTTATATATATCATTTTGAGGATGAATACTACCTTTTTCCCACGGTCTTCCGGTCATTGCCCCCATACAATGATAAATAATCGGCGATTTATATGCTTCTTCAATTTGTTTTCTAGTACTAAAGTATTCATCCTTAAGATTATATATTTTAATTGATCCTTCAATACCGTATATATAAAATCCACTATTAAAATTATATTTCAAATGTAAATACTTTATCTTATTTCTAAATAACACATTGATAATATCCTGATCAACAGTAAAATACTTATTTCTCACATGAGATAAATGATATATTATTTTTTCTTCACATTTATACTCTCTCCAAAACTCTGTATTAATCAAAAGCACACCACAATTATAATATTTGTCATTCTGTGGTATATCAACCAAGCTTTTATATTCATTCAAAATACAATCGTACGTTGCTGCACAAACAGTCCCCTCCAGATCCATTTTCAACAATTCATCCAATGGTCCATTTATAATGGTATCACCATCCAACTGCAAAATTCTATCTGTGTTGTTATGTATCTCACCGACCCCAAAAAGTTTAAAATATGTGGTATAGGTATTTTTATATGGTTCAACATTTAACTGTTTCAATTTTTTCATAATATGATCCGTACCAACTATTATTAACTTTCTTTGATATTGATTTGCAAGTACTTGCATTTTTTTTAAGTTTATTTTGGAAATATTATCATTTAAAATGTACACATTTATTTCATCCAGATGTTTATTATTGATGAAAAGAGAGGTCATTGACACTCCCGTTAAATCAGCATAATTATCATTACTCTGATACAAAACGTTTAATACTTTTTTCATTTATCTATCCTTTCCTAAACAACAATTTCCCCCAACAGAACTTACTATACAAATTTATCAGAAAAATAATCAGCTTATTATTATATATTTTCTTCATTCCCAGTTCTTGTTTTATAAACCCATAATTAATATTATTATATCCTCTAACCATTATTTCATGAATAACGGCACATACAGAAGCTTTTCTCCTCGCCTTACCATCTTTAAAGTTCAAAGTTTTGGCCATCTCATATGTATGATAGTAAGAAGCTCTTATTGCATTATTACACACTTCCTGTTTCAATGATTGATTATCATACACACCTCTTGTAGCAAGTACTTGAGGTAAAAACCCGATTTTATAATAATAATTCATTTTCGAATTAAAAACAGAATCTGAATTTGGGAAATATGCATCTTCTGAACCACCAACTTTCATAACCTTTTCTTTATTTAAAAATAAACATGTTGATATAGCATATATATCTCTCATATTATCTTTCAGAGTAATTGGTATAATTCTTCCTTTACGTAAAATCAAAAATAAATTGATCAAGCCTTCAAATATTTTTCGAATTCTCCCTTTTTCCGGTTTAGCCTTTCTTTGATCATCAAAATCCACATATACTCCAATTAATCCATATTCATTCTTCGTTCTGTTTACGACCTTCATCATTTCAGAAAGATAATTTCTTTTCATTCTGTCATCATCATGTAATAAACAATACCATGGGGTTTTGCAGATTTCACAAGATCTATTCCAATTACCCGGTTCTCCAATATTTTCAACATGTCGATAATAAATAATGTTATCGTACTTAGAACAATATTCTTTCATAACACTATCTATCTCGGTTTTCATTCCAGAATCATCCATGACCAATATTTCATATATATCATCATAATCTTGATCTAGCGCACTCTCCAATGCATTAATCAGCCCTTCAACCCTTCTGTATGACAGAATAATAATGGATACTTTTGCCCGATTATTATGTTTGCCATATATAAGTTTCGTTGAAACATTATCATATTTTTTGAAACAACTCTCTTTAGAATTCCATTTCGAAAAATCTGTATTTTTGTTGATTGCCATCGTCTACTTCTCCTTATGATTATAAACAAAATTCTCTTTTTAAATAATATCTATACACACCTATGTACATAACACACTGAGAAAGCATAATTAAACAATAAATTCCAGTTGCTCCATTTAGTCCCCATGTTTTTATCATAAATTCAGAGCCTAGCAACCCTATAGCAGCTACAATGAGATTAATTGCAAATTGTATAAAAGTCTTTCGCAAAGTTGTAAGCGCCGTTGAGAAAATTATAGTAACTGCATATAGCGTGCCCCCTACCAAAATCCAAATCGAATTCTGCAAATACTCTCGCAGCTCTACACTATATACCATAGATAACAGATCAATTCCAAAAACTATCATTACCAAAACTGCCATTCCGCCTAATACCACCAACGCAAAAACCATTTTTCTAACTATTCTTCTGAATGCATTCTTATTCTTTTGATAATATGCATCTTTCATCATTTTTAAAAAAGGATTCAATATATATTGTCCACATAAACTAACTAATGTCGCAGGCATTAAAATAATCCCAAAAACAGCTTGTACTTCACTTGATACACATCCATCCATTGTATATTTCGGTGCATTCACAATATAAATCGACAAAAAATTAAAAAAGAACGCATACTTTCCACGATCAAACAGTTTGAATCCATGTATTATCTGAAGAACTTCATTCTGTTTCTCTGAATTTAAATTCTTGATATCATAAAAAGCAAAAATAATAGCCCAGATTACATTCATTACAACACACGAAAGCACCATATTTCTACTGAATAAATCCACAAATAAAAATCCAATAATACTAATTACTGCTTTTAAAAACATAGATATACCGGCTTTATATAAATTACCTTTAATTTGAAAAATTCCGTATATAGTATCACAGAATGCCTCCTGCGCTTTCAATATACAAAGAAGTAAAACTATCTGCAATTTATAACTACTATAATTCTGTGTAAAAACATAGATCAAGGCCGCTAACAGCATAAGCAACACACATAAAAATCTATGAAAAATATAATCTTTATTTGAATAATTTTGATTATCTGTTACTTGAAATGTTCTTCCCGCAAAAATACCGATTGTAAATAGCAGACATGCAAAAGAAAATGCAAACGTAAAAACACCTGCATCTTCTATGCCATTTACTCTTGTAACAATAATCATAAGGAAAAAAGACAGAAATGCATTACATGTCACGCCTAAAATATTCCAGATAAAATTCTTTTTCATAAGACTCTCTTTCATATCTATTTTCACCTTTCTGCGAAAGGCACCAATGCGGTTATGAAATCCTGTCCTGCTTTTCGCTTTTTATTCTATTTACTTCTGATATAATTCTTTTATAAGATTAACATACTACAGAATACATGGAGGTAAGTGGCGGGACTATATAGCGACAACCTCGCATATCTATATGTTGTCGGTCAGCCGTTAGGGCATCAATGAATGGCGAATTACAGTAGCCCATAAACTTATCTCTCCCCAAGTCGACTCGATTTTTCCAGATGACAGATCAATGTCAGTTTAATAACTACAAATTCACAGGAGGTTTTTATTGTCACGTGTCGAATTATAGTTCCCACCTACGGCGGCTTTACCGCAGGTTAATCCGGCATCTCCTTCATATCATCTATCCTAACATGATGTTTTTTACAGCACATTTTTATCTGCCCTATTGACCATTCTCTTCCTTTACCATATAGTCTTTTCGTTACCAATAGGAAAAGAGACAGAACACCCTTGACCACAGTTCGTTCTTTCTCTCTCATACCCAAGTGTTGCGAAACAACGCTAGTGCAGGGTCTCACCCTAATATATGGTTGCCTGTCCTTTAAACATTCACTCCGCATTGTTATGCAACTCTTATGATAAGAAAAAACTTACTGTTATGCAAGATAATTCGTATCAAAACCTCATCAAAATCTCTGTTTGAACCCTACATAGCTCTGTTTCGCACTGTATATACCGCTTAATGTGAACATGCTGCACGGTCATTTAGTGCACTGCTTCCGCCCGCTCAGTGCATCTATTCCGGTCTGTTGAACACTCCGGTTTTTTACTTCTATAATGAGAATATCACACATTTTGTGTGACTATCATTTACAGGAGGACGATAACCATGGTAGATTATCGCGAAATTCTAAGGTTTAAGAGTCTAAGAGTCTCAACTATTCTAATCTCGATATCGCATCAAGTGTCCACAGTTCTCGCAATACCATCCATGAGGCTTTGCTGACACCAAAGGTTTTAGCGATCTACATTTGTGTAAAATGATTCGAGGCATTGTCATCAAGTACTAATACTATTTAGCAACACTAAATTGTCGTTTTGCATGTATTTTATTATGAATAGTAGCATTATGTATCTTTTTATCCTCATCTGATAAAAGAATTATATGGTTTTTTTCTGGACATAGAATCACCTTGCCTTTTCTTTTATCATAACATATTGCCATAATTTACAACTTGTCAACGCACTAGTATAACGAAAATTAAGTTTTTGATAGTTTGACGCAGAATAATTCTGAGAGTGTTGCTTCCCAAACACAGATGTAGTGATGGCTACGTTGAGGCTTGGAAAGTAGTGCTATCAAGAAAATAGGCAAGTAAAACTGCCAATTAACTTTTGCTGCGATTGTATTGTGCTCGGCCTCCCACGCAGCTAACACTTCATGAAGCTTCGCAATATTTTCGATTCTTCGTGTCAAACGATGTTTTATTATTTCGGATGACAGATTTTAAGCTTTTTAATTGCTCATCCATAAATTCTATTTTAAACTTTGGGGGTCTTGCCATAGGAAATCACCGCCTTTTATATATTATACCAGAGAACGACAATAATAGCCAAAAATATTTAGCTAAATATCAACATGCCAGCACACTGGTACAACATACCGAAAGCTTTTATGGAATAATAATTTTTATAATCGGTATTCTTTGCAAAACTTTTACGATTAATAATGACACTACATATACTATTAAAACACCAATAGTTCTCCACTGCCACACATTAGTATTTATACCACAAAAATCACTTAACATATGTAAAACAAAAATATGCGTAAGATATATTCCAAAACTAGCACTAGCAATCTGTACTATCACATTATACATTTTTTCATTACGTTTCAATGAATCCCAATTATTATATTTAAAAAATACAAAGACTGCAGTTGCCAATGCCACAGAAGGCCAATTCAAATATCCCCAGAATATTCTGTTTATTTCATTATATCGTTGGGATAAATACAATGTCCCTCCATACCTTGCCAATATTCCTATGATCCCCAACACATAAATTACTAATCTCGTTCGTTTCGAAAACTCAACTTTAGACAGTAGATAACCTTCTATTACAAAAATTATATATCCTCCCGTCAAAGGAAAACTTAGTGCCGAATTAAACTCAACACTAAAAACTTTACACAAAAACGGTAAAATCGATATTGTAATAATTCCAGCTCCAAACATATACCATAAATATTTCTCTGATTTCTCAATCAGACATGTCAAAACCGGTATACACATATATACCGCAAATAGTGGCAAAAAAAACCAGTATATATTCTCAAATTTACTTGTTAAAAACATTGAAAGGAATTCATTCACTGAAAGACTACCAATATCTATAACTCCTGTTATACACTTATAAAAACATGCAATCATACTCCATATACAAAACGGTATCAAAGTTTTTAATACTCTCTTTTTTATAAAAACATATGTTGAATACTTGCTGCGATAGTTCATCAAAGTTGCGCCAGATATCATAAAAAAGATTGGTACTGCCCAATAAGCCAGTACTTCTACCATTAAGGCCTGTTTCCATGCCATCGAATCGGAATAATAATGTACGATTCCATTGCAATGCATTGCCACAACACAAAAACTCGCAGTAATATTTAATAAATCATAATAAAAAATTCTACTACTGTTCTTCATATCCTCACTAATTTCCTTTACAGTAAATTTTTGCAAAAAGCCCAAGCAAATGCAACTTTCTTAGCCATAAAAATACAAACTCCAGCCATTTCTAGCCCGTTTATTCTGGTCACAACGATCATATTGAGGTTAAAGAATTTAACGTACTTCCCGCCAAATTCCACAGGAAATTCTTTTGAAACTGGCGTGCTATACTATTCATCTTTTTCATATAAAGCAATCTCCTGTGCAAGATTTTTAATACGAACTGATAATCGTGATACTACAATCGTCAGAATAAATATAATAACTAACGAAAAACAAAATCCCAGAAAAAAGAGCATATTAACCGGTGATGCAATTCCTAACTGCGCAGCGAGAACGTCCATTAACTTCGGGACGCAGTCCATCACCAACACGATTCCTCCAACTATCAGCCACATCAATGCATATTTCAATTCAATTTGTTTTTTTCTAACTAAATTAATAATAAACACAAAACTCAAAATCATTAACACAACTACTATTATCTGAAGTCTTATCGTCATCATTTTTCATTCCCTCTAACGTATCTTTTCTATAACAATTGCAAGTGTTACTTTAATCATATAATATACTGATTTGAATGGAGATATCGAAGACACACCACCTTGTCTTTGTTTCATAATTACTGGTATTTCTCTGACATCACATCCTCTTTTTATTATTGCAACAACGCTTTCTGGTTCTGGATAATCCTTTGGATAATCCTTTACGAACATCTCAATGACCTTTCGATTTACCATTCTAAGTCCAGATGTCGGATCAGTTATAGTTACTCCCGTCAAAAGTTTTATAAGTTTTGTAAAATAAATAATTCCGACTCTACGTATCATTGATGACTGAAATCCTTCTTTGGCAATAAATCTTGATCCAATTACCATATCAAGTTCCTTATCGCACAATTCATCAAACATCATTTCTAAATATTTCGGATCATGTTGCCCATCACCATCAACTTGCACAACCACATCGTAATCATGACGTAGTGCATATTTATACCCTGTCTGAACAGCTCCCCCTATTCCTAAGTTAATTGGGAGATTTACAACACGATATCCTTTTTCTTCGCATATCTTTCTTGTTGAATCAGTAGAGCAGTCATTAATAATGACATAGTCAAATCCCGGCGCATCTTTCTTTATATTTTCAACAGTTCTTTCAATATTAACTTCTTCATTAAAAGCTGGTATAATAATCAGCTTTTTCATCGTACTCTTGTTATAACTCATTAGATTTCTCACCACTTGAATATAATTTAACTAATATCTTCGCCAGCCACTTTGGCCAGAATTTGCAATACATAACAAAATCTTCTTTTACCCTTTCATTATCTTGAATGATATGGCTTGTCTCTGAATCTTCATGAATACGATGTCCCATCAGAATCCTTTTATTGTAAATAAAAGAGCCTTTCACTCTAGAAAGCATCTCCCATGCTTCCCAATCTTCACAAGAACGAAATCCGGTTTGAAAAACTGTTTCAGGAAGATTATTACGTACGAATGTCACTGACGGGCAACAGATAGGACATCCTAATGATAAAATTCTTCTTCTTACAAATCTACTATTCTGAAAGAATCGCACTTGCAATGGACTCAACATGAATCTTTTTATATTTAACAACTGATTTTGTGTAACTTTGACTCCATTTCTTATTTCAGCATAATTTGTAAAGTATATTAACGGTCTTTTCTTCTTTGCCATACATCTTAACATTTCTTCAGTATAGTTTTCAAAATACACATCGTCCTGATGTGCTAGAGTTATATACGTCGTTGTTGCCAGATGGTATCCAAAATTCCAATCCTGCACAATACCACCTTGTCCTTCATTAATATACAATGGAATACTATATTTCTGTGCCAGATTACTGATAAACTCGTTCGGAGTTGACGTAATCATAATAATCTGACTTTTTACAGTCTGATTTTTCAAGGACTGAATACACTTTTCCAAATAATTACTTTTTTTATAAGCACATATTACAAATGTATGCTTTTCACCTGTATTCATTTTTTGCACCTCTTCACCCTTTTTATTATATCAGAAATATTTATTACGGATTTTATTTTATAAGTTATTCATTTTATCACACAATTTCTGAATTTTTTAGTGCGATTATCTTGCTATAACAGTTTCAAATATCGTACAGACAGTTAAGAATTGTAAGCAAAATACACCTATTGCCAATTGACCGGTAATATCTTTTTTTACAACAATACTTCGAGTCTGCAAGCAAATAAATACTAGTGGAAGAAATGGTAAAAAATACCGTCCCTGCACTCCATATATACATGGTGATAAAATATTCGTGCAATCTTTTGCCAAATTAAATCCTAATAAAATCAAACAGAATATGCCTAAACTTATTACACTGAACAAAGCTTTTTCTTTAAAACTAGGAATGGTTTCATTTTCCTTTATTACTAATGCTAATGTTAATAAAATATAAAAACCTACAATCACTAATAGCGATATCTCAATTTTACTATAAGATTTATATCCCCCAAAAACCTGTTCTAAATAAAATACACTCCTCTCACGAATAGTATTCGCCCATAAAACAATAGTCTTTAAAGGATTACTCACTATAGTACTCAATGTATATCCAGCAACTCCATCTTCATTAACGTAGCTATTAGCCATGCTTTGTACCGTTTCTTGCCTGCCCCAAATTAATGTTAAAACGTTCATTAATAACAATGCAATTTTTACTCCATATGCCTTCATCGAATTTTGAGATATTTTATTATTAGGAATTAATATAATCAAAAATACCAATAAGATATATACCACTTTTATCGGGGTAAAGCAAATACTCGTTAAGGCAAGTACTACCCAATCCCCTATTTTAGTCTGTTTCTTTTCATAAGCCAGATATAGAGTATATGCAATAAACAAAAAAGCACAACTATTTAACATGCTGTCATATGAAAAAGAAGCTGCGGCTTGAATTGCTGTCGGTCCCAACATTAAAATCATTAATGCTCTCTTACCAAAAGGTATCAGTTTTATCGAGTAATACCCAAAAACCATATAACTGATTAGCGCTAGCAATCGTCCCAGCAATAACAAACTAACATTACTAAATCTTAAGATTCTAGCAATACATATACCAATTATTTGTGGTATATAGGCAAAAGGTGGTACTCCACCCAATAATGAACATCTTAATGAAACAAACTCTTTATTTGTATCTTCATTGAAAAATGGTGAACTAAATATCAAATTATATGAATACTGTCTTGTAGTGATTTCATTCGGTGTAAAGTATAAATCGCATTCACGCACAAGAATATTTCCCTCTTCATCTACGGTAGGCTCTCCTAACAACTCACTTGCATAATAATATGCAGTCCCTACATGAAAATGTTCATCAGGACATGCATACGGACTCCAAAAAACAGTATACAATACCCCAAAAACAGTACAAATAATAACAAACAATGTTTCTATTTTCCACTTTTTTTTCATTATTCCATAACATATTATGGCATACACAATAGAGAGGATCAAATAAACAAGAAGGTAAAGATATACCATATTACTTGAAGCAATGCCACTAATATATGTTGCAATCTCATACTCCATTTTCGAATCATCTTCATACAGCTTTATTTGATCTATATTCCATTGTGATAATATAAATGAAGCCGTTCCGTCTATATACTCTTCATTATGATTAATGCAAATCGAAATAACGTCATCTCTCTCTACAGTCACAGGCGTTGTAAAAATAATCGTAACAGCCTCTTGATCCGAATTTTCAAATACTATTTCTTCTTCCTGTATTATTTCGTCGTTTATTTTTATGCTAATCAAAATCTTACTATCTGGATTTGCGTTCTTGCACTTAATAGGTATTTGTATACGATATATTTCCCCCTCAATCCCTGTGATATCTTGATGGATACTATTACCCAATGATTCAATTGAAATAGAATTATCCGTTGAAAAATTTGTCAACAGAAGCTTCTCCCCTTTACTGTTTGGCAATACAACACGAACTAAACCCGCAAGTAATACAGCAGATAACACAAGATAAATAATACTTGCATATATTATGCTTTTTCTAGTTTCCAGTCTATATAATATATTTTTACTTATCTGTTCATGATTCTTCTTTCTCATTTTACCTTTTTCCCAATCACTCAAATGTTTAATGTATTTCTCCTACAATGAAAATACATGCTCATTTTTAATTTGCAAAGCTTAAAACGGTTTTCTTCATACCTTCAGCCAAACAAACTTTTGGCGTCCAACCTAAATCTTCTATCTTTTTAGTTGACAATACAGTTCTTCCCATTTTACTATAGCCAAGACTCATTTGTTCTGGAATATCAAATATTACTTTTAATTTTCTTTCTGGGAATAATCTAACCAACATTTGTGCAACTTCACGTATTGGCTTTGGTTCTCTTTCATTTGCCACATTATATGCTTCCCCTGATGGAGAATTCAGCATGGTGAGAAACATCGCACTTACTGCATCCGTAATATAACAAAAAGCTCTCACTGCATCCCCAGTACTTTTCAAAACAATATTTCTTTCGTTCACTACATCTGAAATAAAATCTGCCATTACGCGTCCATCATTATTAATTATCATTCCCGGTCCATAAGAATGAGCAATTCTAAGAACTACAGACTCAACTCCAAACTGATAATAGTAACTCTTTAAAATGCTCTCAGCAATTCTTTTGCTTTCAGGATAACATGCTCTACGTTCCATAGGGTCAAGACAGCCAAATATGTCTTCTTCTATCGCCTCTACGTTATCTAGCATTTTTCCATATACTTCTCTAGTTGAAGTATACACAACACGAACTCCTGAATTCTTTCTGGCTAATTCCATTACATTCATTGTTCCAATTGTATTCGCTTTAATAATCCCAACCGGATCATCTAAAATATATCTCGGACTTGCATTCCCTGCAGCATGTATAATATAATCAATTCTACCATCATATCTGATTTCATCACAAACATCCTGTACCAAAAATTCAAAATTTGAATCATTCTCATATTTTGAGAATTTTTCTAACGCCTTTTCCTTATTTCTTACCAATGCCAACACACGTATTCCATATCCCTCAGTTTCATTCAAATACATACAAAAATGCACGACATATGCCGCAAGCATTCCTGTTGCCCCCGTAACAAGTATTGTTTTATTACGCATTTTTTCATAAGGAATATTTTCTTGTTTTAGCAAACGCATATCATCTAATATGATAGTATATCCACAGTTCATCATACTTCTCCTCGCTCTAATCACCAAAAAGCTGTGACTGTTCTCTTGCTTCAAACAGTCCCTTAAACGTATAAAAATCCATTGGAGTTGTTATCTTTATATTCTCCATAGGTCCTTCAACAACCGATAGATTATGACCATAATAGCGCATCATCGATGCTGAATCAATAAAATCATGTTTCCCCGCCTTAATTGCGTTTTCGTGCGCCCTCATAATATCTTCAAGATAAAAACATTGAGGTGCTCTTGCCATCAAACATTGTGAACGCTCTAACACATTTTGAATCATTTTATCTTCATTTAGAGTAATGATGGTTTCAATTGCAGGTGCAACTGTAATTGCATTCTTATTTGCTCTAACACATTCAATACATTCTGTAATGATTTTTTCGTTAATCAGCGGTCTTACACCATCATGTATTAAAACAATATCGTTTTCAGAATCACCGATTTCTTCTGCCGCCTTTAAACCAGCATAAATAGAATCCTGTCCTGTTATTCCGCCAGGTACGATTTTTGCCACTTTCTTCAAACAATATTTTTCAACCAATTCTTTCAAAAATGGAATCCATTCTTCGACACAAGCTATAACAATTTTATCAATCTGCTCATGATCTTCAAAATGTTCTAGAGTATAAATTATAATTTCTTTCCCATATAATTTCAAAAATTGTTTAGGTAATGCTCTACTATTCATACGCTTACCTATTCCACCTGCAAAAATCACCGCAATATTCATAGCCCAATCACCTTTTTTTCTTTTTATATACTATATAATGATTATAAATTCTAGATAAATACACTATAGTACTGATCCATTTCAAATGAATTAAAACAGAAAGCATTTTCTGAGTCATTCGAAATTTTTTTCGAACTACTTTATTTCCTAATTCCTTCATTTCTTCTTCTTCAAGAAAAGTTCTAACATATTCACATTCTTCTTTTAGACTATATTCACATTTCGGACGTTCAAATAGCAACAAGAATTCAATCAAATATTCCATAGCTCGATTATTCCAATCAAGTTCTCCCTTAACTTTTCCTTTAAGTTTTTCAAACATCTTTTTTTCAGATTTCATTGCTTTTGTAACACCAATAATCTGATTAACATGAAAATTGCTCGAAGTACTATGAGATGTTCTCTGATAATGAATATATTTTACATCTGACATGACATAAATATTTTCACACATATCAAGTAATTGATAATTAAAAATCCAGTCTTCATAACCCTTAACCACTTCTTCATCAAACAATAATTCTGACGATTTCAAGAATTTGTTTTCATATAATCCATTCCATATCATATTAAAAAAGCCATCTTCTTTTAACATATAAAACTGTTTTGCTTCAAATGACCTATTTAAATCAAATTTTCCACTCTTCCTAAAAGTTCGTACTCTTCCTTCCTGAATATTGTTATGCCAATCCTCAACAACTCTGTATCCATATTTTACAACTTTACACGAATTCTCTTTTGCATTCCTATAAGCACTATCCAGTAAATCCTCCAAGTATTCATCATCATTGTCAATAAATGCCACATATTCACCGATAGCGTGCCTAATTCCAACATTTCTTGTATAAGATATCCCATGATTCTCATGATGAAACACTTTAATTCTTGGGTCTTCTCCAGCATATTTTTCGCAAATATGCAAACTACTGTCAGTAGATCCATCATCAATCAGCAATAATTCCCAGTCCGAAAGAGTTTGTTTTAGAATGCTTTCAATAGCTGTATGTATGTATTTTTCTGAATTATATACTGGCATTATCACGCTTACTTTAACCATTCTTCTTCCTTCCCACTATGCATTTACTAATAATTTTCTTTATATCAATATCCCAAAGATATAGATTAACCAAGCCATAAATAACCATGCCAATTATACCAACAGTTAAAATATATACAATACCATTCAAATTGAAATAATACCTGATTAGAAACCATACTATTACAATTCCGTTACAACTAATTACATATTTCATGATATCTCTTTTCATTTCCGATAAATCAATGTATTTCTTTGCTGCTTTAGACGATACTAGAAACATAACCAATTCAGCAATCATTGTCGTTAGTGATGCGCCTATAAAACTCATTTTAGGAATCATCACAAAATTTAGCAAAAGATTTACTACAGCAGATGTTATCGATGCTTTCAAAATCTCTTTCTCTTTTCCATTCGGGAGCAAAACTGATGTAGTCATAAATGAAGCCATAGAGGAAAAGACCAGGGAAAGACTTAAAATTCTAAGAGCTCCAGCAGCTAAAACATATTTCTCACCTGCTATAAATATAATGATCTCCTTAGACAACAATCCACTTAATAGACACAAAGGAAGAACCATCGACAATACAACATTAAATATTAATTTCATAAGTCTTTTCGATTCTTTTGCGTCTTCTTTTCCACTTAATGCTGAAAGACGCGGTACGGTTACTATTATTATTGCAGCAACAACATTTTTAAAAATGTTATATATTTTTACTGCCGCACTATAAAGGCCATTATCATATGCCCCCTTCATAATATTTAACATTGTAGAATCAACATTAACATATATAACTGTGGCTACGCTAATAGCAAACAACATCATAATCGGTTTAATATGTTTCTTCCACTCAATATGAAATGTAAATTTCAGCTTACAGTATTTCTTTATATAAAACCAATTAGGAATGGCTGCACCTACACTTGAAAATGTTAAAATACCTACATATACTAAATAATCATTTTTATTCTTAATCAGTGTTAACATTAATACAAGCGCGATAAACTGAATAATGATGTTTCTTATTGTAATATATACAAAATCCTCATAAATGGAATTAATCCAATCCACAACAAAGGTTGTTCCCACAGTAATTATGCTAAATATGGATAAAATTTTACCATAACTATGCAAATACGGAGTAAAATAATACACCATAGTCAACCCTAATAACGCTACGAATGTCATTATCAGATTAAGTGAAAACATTTGATTTGCAAAATTTGAAAACTTCACTTTATTATCTCGTATTTTCGCCCCTTCTCGTATTGCATAATTTGCTATTCCCAGCCCCGCAATTAAATTCACATAATTAATAATTGATCTCGAGAACTCAATATTTCCCATATCTTTTACTTCAAGGATTCTAACCACATATGGATACGTAATCAGTGGAAATATAATTGAAGCACAAGTTTTAAAAATATTAAACAATGCATTTACAGCTATTGACTTTTTTTTCATTATCGTATCCAATCACTTCCTAAACAAGTCGTTTCAAAATATAAGCAAATTGTTTTCCGGTATTCTCCCAGCTAAGATCTTTCATACAATCCATTGCATTTTCATGCAAAATTCTAAGGTTGTCTGGATGTTCAATATTTTTCTTGATCTTGTGATATAAATCATCAGCCGAAAAAGTTGTTAATATAGCAGATTCCTTTTCAAAGAAATATGGAAAAGTTCCGTCTGCAAATTCAATAACCGGAAGCCCTGTTGCCAACATTTCAAAAGGAACCAATGATATATTTGTCATAGATGATACCATTCCAAAATCTGCTTTACTATATAATTCCATTAATTCAGCTTTTGATAATTTACCTAGATTTTCTCCTAACTCAGCTGGAATTTTTTCTATTCCGCCATAAAAAGAGATTTTGAGATTAATTCCATCTCTCTTCAGCTTTTCTTTCACTTTTTTTAACATCAAGGGAATAAGCGTTGGCAATCTACGTCCAGCTTTTTTCAAATATACTACTAGATGAATCACTTTTTTCTTGTTATATTCCATATAATTTCTTTCCACAAGATGATACTCACTTTTTTCATATGGAAAATCAATATAATCAATTAAAGTTTCTACATTGACATTTCTCTCTATTTCTCGCTTATTCCAATTTCCAAGACTTACCATATGCAATCCAAGCTCATAAGTCTTTTTTGCCAATATATACCTTTCACCATCTTCGCAAAAATATGGTTCATAGTCTTGAACAAAATACATCTTATATCCATTCATACGTGTAACTGTATATACCGACTTCCAATCTGTCGCAATTATTACATCATAGCAATCATTTACAGCTTCTTTTGTGACCATTATTCCTTTGTAATTTTCTAAATTAATATGGGCATTTTCCTCGATCTCTTTTTTGCTTTGACTACTTAATGAAATATATTTCACATCAAAGTTCTCATTGCACAATGCAGTACCTATTCTTAATATAGAAGTCATCCCCCCCGCATGAGCTGCAACATAACTCGTAACAATAGCCACTTTGTCGACTTTATCCGGTAAAACATTATCCACATTTTCGAATGTTTCATTTTTTATCAGATTCTCAATCTGTTGTGTTAGTTTCTTTTCTTTATATGTTTTTAAATACTCTACAATAATCTTTTTCATCTTCATTTAACTAAAGCAATTTGCATTATGCTTCCTTCCTATATTTTTTATTTTTATCAATTAACTAAATATACTTTGGTATGGCGAAATAGACCATACATCAAATGTCATCACAAAATACCACAGGTAAAATGCTAATAATAATGAGTAAAAAATCCACTTTCTGATTCGATTTTGATCTTCTTCCAATAATTGAGGAACATACACAATACTCGGAATAAAAAAATAATATACAAATCTTTTATACTCAGGAAGCCAGCTCCCAACCAAAACTATCATACTACTGATATACATACAGTTCTTAAAAACCATATTACTATTGCCCATTTTTTCATACAAAATACTAATCACCAGTGGAAACAATATCAATCCTAAATACATAGCTGTAACTTGAAAGCCTCGAGTCACAAAATTCGTATTCAAATAACGAGGTAAAAATGTAGCAAATAACCACGTCATTATTTCTGAATAAAATAGATTAAATGGCAATAATATAATTATACCTATAACATAAGCTGAACTTCTCCATTTTTTACCAAGTATCCAATAAAATGGAATCATTATCAATGCTGTAAAATGAAATGCTGAAGCCAAACCTATACATACAAAATACTTTAACGGTTCTTTTGATGATATATAAGAATACCCCAAAAACACTAACATAACTGCGACAAATTGTCTAATCTGATGTAATCCAAGTGTCGCAAAGTAGCCATTTAAATAAAACATTAAGTAGCTTACTGCATAGTTACTTGAATACTTTTTTATACAAGCAATTAGTAAGGAATAAGAAATTGCAGAATAAATAACAAATACCCATTGAAAGCCAAGTCCTAATTTGTTCAAGATCAAACATATTAATTTATATGTAAAATCAACTTCTTGGTTTTGCCCAGATATTATTCTTTGAAAATACACATAATAATTCGTATAATCCGTACCTACGTTTTTCATTAAAGAATTAATTAAAAACATAGGAAGAAACGTTAAAATTGCAAAAACCAAACACTGTATTTGCACACTACGTCTGCTTTTTGTTGTCATATTACTCGTCATCTGCTTTTGTCTTTCGCACCAAAGCCAAGCAAAAAAGACAGTAAAAGCTATCATTAGATTATATGTTTTAATAAGTCATCATCCTTTTTTAATCTATTGCTATAATCCCAGAAATTGGAATATTTTTTTCATTCCAATAATTAATGTTTTGTTCTATTTCATACTTTAGTGATTTACCAAATTTTTCAAGGAATAGCACTTTTACGTTATCTGTCTGCTGCATTATTTTGCACACATCCGATTCATTTTCAAAAACAATGTATTTTTTTGTATTTAAATTCAATTTTTCTACAAACTCATTTATTTCCGGATCCCCACTCGTTCCAACCACAATAACATTTTGGGTATCACCGAAATAACTATCTATTCTTGTTATAAGCTGAGAAGTACCAGTGCAATCCCATTTATACCCTTCTAAAATACAATAAACTTTTCCCCAGAACTTCTTACATTTTTTTCGAGATGAAAAACCAAATCCTAACATTGGCAAATTGTATTTTTTTATATCACTCACTGTATATAGTTTTCTTGACATCATATATGCAAAGAATAACACTATTATAGAAGCAAAAACTCCAATCACCCCTCCCCATACAAGACCTTTGAGAGTCTGAATGATTACATATTTCATAGTAATCTTACTATTTGAACTTATATTGTTAACAACACGAGTAGTTTGTGCTCCTGCACTTGCTGCAGGCAATTCATACAGTACTGTTTCTCCTAAGATGGAATACTCAAATTCTCCTATTTCATCCTTAACTAACTCAGTTGTTTTGTTTGCATAATCATATGCAATTTTTTTTGCAAGCTCTTCGTCTGAAGATTTGAATCCCATTGTAATAATATGCTCTGAAGAGTTATCTGCACCTATCGTTTTTGCAATAGTATTTAATTCCACACCATCCACAAGAAACTGTCCCCAAAAATCCACTTTCTTATATGGATATTTCAATTCTTTATCAAGTATATAGCCATATTCATGTAGTTTTTTCTTTCTTATCTGAACTTCTTGCGCTTCTTCATCGTACCAGTTCTCATACATTTCTTCCAAAACATTTTCGTTAATACCAAGTTTTCGATATCCCTCAATATATCGTTGTGTCTCATCTACAACAACACCATTTACATTTTGATAAACCGGCTCAATCTGAATATTGACAAGAACTTTACTCCAAACTGGTTCATCCTCACTATATACTTTCTCTTCCACCTCTCCTGATTGATTCAGAAACTCCCTAAACAATCCAATACCACGATTCCCGGCATACCCAACAGCCAATAATATTACAATTATTAAAAAGCTTTTCCACTTTCTCATCAAAAAGACGATGAAATCATTTATATCATAAAAATTATCCATACTTTTCATGTGCGATGGTTATAGAAGCAAAAACAACATATCCTTTCGTTTATTTGTTATTTAATACATTCAGATACTGTGAATTTTTAATTCTGTTCTATATCTTGACTCCTTTAAAAATATCTATGATGGCTTCTATATGCTGTTTTCCTAACTTGCACCATTTGTCCAAGCCAGCATCATCATAGTTCTTTTTTAACTTGACACTAAGGTGTTCTCTTATTGTAATGTCAATTTATATATCTTCTCCGCAATTATCTCACAAGCTCGTCCAGTTTCTTTATTTCCCAGTAACTCATGATGCTCATCAATTTTTAATTCGTTTTTAGCCTCATCAAATTGTTTTATTCTTTCGCATAATTCATCATTTGACAAGGCCAAAGGAAATGCCCAAGTCATAGGATCTGTATAAAAACTTCTTTCTTTTTGATATTCATCCAAATCTGGCACAAAAAGAAATCCCGGCTTATATGTCAGAGAAAAATCCCAAATTGCCGAAGAATAATCTGTTATAAAAGCATCACATGCATACAGTAATTCCTGCATATCTGGATATCCACTTGCATCAATGCAATTTTGTATTTTAACATCTTTCACAAAATGATGTTTTCTCATGAGCATTACCCATCTCCCGCCAAACCTATTTTCTAAAGCATTCACACACTTAGAAACATCTAACTGGGAATGAAAGCTTGCCTCATTCTCTTCGCCACGATAAGTAGGCGCAAACAATACTAATTTAACATCTTTATCCACTCCAAAAAACTTCTTCACTTTTTCTGTAACATCGTAATCTGCACCTCGAATAAGGATATCGTTTCTTGGCATTCCACATTCCAAAAATCTTTCCCTTGGAACCATCTTTGCAGTGGACATCACTTCCGAAAACTTTTCACACCCAGAAATAAAAATATCCGTTCTCTGACCACAGATTTTATTAATTTTCAAATCAACCGGATGCTGATCTGTAACAAAATCAACCCCGCTTTTTTTATATGCGCCGCCTCCATGCCAAGTATTTATAAAAATTTGCTGTTTTCTTTTCGGCAAAAAGCTCCCAAATCCATCATTGCTGATAAGCACTTTAGACGTCAGCTGATAATATATTCCTGTTAAGCTTTTGGGTTTTACACATCTAGTATCTGCAGCATCATATTCACCATCGTATTCCCAGATATATTCAAATTCACCAGAATATTCTTTCTGCATATATTTGAAAATATACAATGGGTTGCAACGTATTCCGCTGCCTCTGTCGGAAGATAAAAATATTCTATTTTTTTTCACTGGAACAATCCAGAACACTTTTAAAACTGTTCTACAGAAATAAATAATCGCTAATTTACAATATTTCATTCTCCTACCTCTTCTGCTTGGCAATAGAAAAAATCATTGGAAGTTTTTCTTTACATATGAAAATGCATCTTCCTAAAATTAATGCTCCGGTCACCTGTTTCTTTTGTAATATAACTAATAAAACTTTAAGTAATTTTGCATCTGTTTTACCATATGGAATTAATTCATTAAACAATTTATCTTTGTATAATCTTTTTACCCAGTCTTTTCGATTCTTATAATTCAACTTTGCTCTTTTATCACAATTCCTTTGAAGAGCCGAAAATATATATCTCGTATATAATGCCGCAAGAATACCTCTTATCTCATCTGTACACAAATTCCAATACTGATACTGATGATAAATCATCTCAATTCTCTTATGATGCAGCTTATAGTATTCCGGTACAAATTTTGAGGTCAGACTTTGATCCATTCTTTTATTATAATGGTAACCACAATAATCCAACACATTCATTGTATCTATATCCATAAAATATTGAACATTAAAAAGAATGTCCTCAATTAAAGTGATTTTCTCATATTTTAATTGAATGCTTCTCAGATAATTCAGATCATAGAATTTATTCCACGCATACCCATATAATGTTTTCTGCTCTAATTCAATTACTTTTTTTCGTAGTTCATCAACATTACAATAATTGTATGCCTTGTCTTTGATCTGTACACTATGATGAAATTGATCTTGTGCCGTGTAGTAATCCTCCGTCAGCCCAAACAATATTACTTTTGCAGGATTTGATTTCACAGAGTCATATGCCCTCTCAAACAAACCATTTTCTACATAATCATCCGAATCCATAAACCATATATATTTTCCACGAGCTATCTCCATTCCGCTATTTCTCGCTTCACTTAATCCTTTATTTTTCTGATGATGAATAACCCGAATTTTTGGATACTCCTGACTTAATCTATTACATATCTCTGGACACTTATCAGGAGAACAGTCATCGACAAGAATAATCTCAAAATCCTTCATTGTCTGCTTCATAACACTTAAAACTGCTTTTTCTAAATATTTTTCCACATTATATACAGGCATTACTACACTTATAAAAGGTTTGCTTTCCATTATCTTCCCACTTTCAACTTTGTAAACAGTTTTGTATTCTTCGTTTTCACATACGTGATTACTTTTGCCTCCCAATATGTAAGTAATGTACTGTTCCATTTAATTGGAAGAAGCATAATTTTCATATACAATGAACGTGGTTTCGCTATTCTTAGCATTTTACCCACTCTCGGATTCGCAAGCATTTTTTTGATTTCCTGCTTTTTTTCTTTTGTTGTCATATCACATTTCGGATTGGTAAGGTTTTCGACACATCCAATAAAGCGCTCGACATATCTTCTTGCAATCATTTCAACGCTGTCAACATCTCCAACATGCCATTCCTTATAAAGATCAACCAACCAGCCATGCTCCTCTTCTCTTTTCTCATACATTCCGGGGCGATACGCTGCCGTTTCTGATTCTGCTCTCGCTCTAAGAAAATGATAATACAAACCAGAAGTAACCGTCACTCTTTCCACGTTTCTAACAACACTTATATTAAACGGGAAATCATCCCAAAGTGTTTTCGGAAATCTCAGATTGTTCTCCAAAATGTATTTAGACTCATATAATTTGTTCCAAGGAGTATACAATAAGTTTTTATCAAACAATTTATATGCATTCTTACGGAACATTTTTTTATCAGAATATACAGCATCTTCAATGGAATAAATATCTGTCATATATTTATCTTTTTCATAATATGTATCAATATAAAACCCTGCCACAACAAGCTGAGCATTATCTCGTTTTGCAAGGTTATACATGTCTTCAAGCATCGTCGGTTCAGCCCAATCATCCGAATCCAGAAAATACATATATTCTCCTTTTGCCATATCGATCGCTATATTTCTCGCACTTGGTGCCCCGCCATTCTCTTTATGAATGACATGTATTCGATCATCCTTTGCAGCATATTCGTCACAAATTTCACCACTTCTGTCGGGTGTTCCATCATCTACTATTAAAAACTCCCATTCATTCAGTGTCTGTGCTTGAATACTTTCAATAGCTTTCCCCACATATTCTTCCACTTTATATACGGGCATAATAACACTTACTTTAATTCCATTATGTTCCATATTTTATTCTCCTAACTTACTTGCTTCCTGCAGTCGTTTTATTCTCTTCAATTCCTTCCGTAGCTTCTGGTATAAATATGATTTTTATTGTATAAAAAATCAGTTTAAAATCCAGCAAAAGCGAGCGCTGATTAATATATAATAAATCAAGCTTGAGCTTATCTTCCGGACTCGTATTATACTTTCCAAAAACCTGAGCGTAACCAGTAAGACCTGCTTTCACTTTCAGTCTCATACCAAACTCCGGAATTTCTTTTAAATATACGTCCTCGATCTCTGGTCTTTCCGGCCTTGGTCCTACTAAAGTCATATCACCTTTTAGAATATTAATCAACTGTGGTAATTCGTCAACTCGTGTTGCACGTATTACTTTTCCAATTGGTGTAATTCGATTATCATTCTGCGCTGCAAGCCTTGCTCCATTTTTTTCCGCATCAACGATCATACTGCGAAATTTATATATTTCAAATTCTTTATGTCCTTTTGTAAGACGAATTTGTTTATAAAAAACAGGCCCACCATCATATAATTTAATACACGCTGCTACTATAAGAAGCATTGGGGATAATATTATTAATCCCATGCTGGAAAACAAAATATCTATAGTTCTCTTTATAAAAGCATAATACCATTTTTCTGGCATACGTTTTGTCCGAATAAATGGAGTATCAAATGTATGAGAAACATCAAATCCCATTGTCAGCAAATCTTCTACGCTTTGTGTAAGATAAATATCCTTAGAAATGCTATCACAGAATAAAACCAGCTTTCTTTTTAATTGATCGTCAACTTCATAAAGATATATTCCCTCAGCTTTTCCTATATTATCTTCTAGAACCTCTAACGACGTTTCATCTGAATAGCACCCAACAATCTCGTATCTGTACTTTTTAGACTGCATTTTCTTAATCAATGTCTTATATCCATCATTACCATAAACAATTAGAATCTTTCTGCGTTCATCATATAGTGCGAAAAGACGATTGTGAACAAATATATTACCCCCCATCGCCACAACCTGAAAGACCATCCCTAGAAAATACGACCATATTTTCAATTTTTGGAATCCATGAAACCACATTATAGATTCAAATAGGAGTGCTGCGTCTGCTAATACAATTGCCAGTACTTGAAAATACATCAGTTCTGTCAATCTGTAAATTCCAATTTTCAATGCCTGATACATTTTCGCAAAAAACCAATAAATAATGCAAAACATTATACCTACTAATGCTAAAGTCAAATACCCAGTATAGCCATTTTCCCAATAAGGACTAATATTGTAATACCATAATGCCGATGCTGAAAGAAACATGATAAATAAAGATACAATCTTATATGATTGCTTAACAATATTTTTCTTAAGTAAATTATTTTCTCTTTCCATAATATCTCCCATATTGTCATTTTGCTTATTCTTGATACTTGCTAATTGTGTTATTATATCTCAAAATGCCTTTTTTGTCAAAATAATATGAATTATTCTTTTACTTTCTTTACATTCCTGTAACATTTAGATTATAAGCATTACAAAACAATTAATTTTTTAATTCTTTTCGCATATAACAGCCAAATAACGTTCCAAAGCGTTCTGCCATGCCGGCAGTCTCTCAAACCCCGCTTCAGTCAGCTTTTCTTTACTGATCCTGCTGTTATGAGGTCTTCTGGCTCTGGCCGGAAATTCTTCACTGGTTACCGGTACGACCTCCACATCCATTCCTGCCTGACGGAAGATTTCTTTTGCAAATTCATACCAGGTACAGAGTCCTTCGTTTGTCGCATGGTATCTTCCATACTTATCTGTTTCAATCATATCAACAAGAAGCCTTGCGAGATCATAAGTATAGGTAGGTGATCCTACCTGATCGTTAACCACCTTGATTGTCTTATTGTTCTCTCCAAGTCTCAGCATCGTTTTAATAAAGTTTTTTCCATTCACTCCAAATACCCATGCGATCCTTACGATGAAAAACTTCTTCACATGCTCTTCAACTTCCAGTTCCCCCTCATATTTTGTCTGACCGTATACATTGAGTGGTTCTCTTGCATCATCCGGTTCCCAAAAATTCTCTCCTTCTCCGTTAAATACGTAATCGGTACTGATATACATCATCTTAATATCCATTTTTTCGCAGACGACTGCAATGTTTTTCGTTCCCTCTGCGTTGATCTTTCTGCAAAGTTCCACATTGTCCTCTGCAGCATCAACTGCTGTATAGGCTGCACAGTGGATCACCGCATCCGGCCTTACTTCATTCAAGGTTTTCTCAACCAGCTCCGGATTTGTAATATCCATATCATCAACATCGGTTCCGACTGCAATGTGTCCACGTTTTTCAAGTTCATTTACAACATCATATCCCAACTGTCCTTTGACACCGGTCACCAACACTTTCATGATTATAATCCTTTCTGTCTCATAAATTCCTTAAGTCCGCCCCATTTCTGGTCTTTTTCGGATATCGTAAGTTCAACACCTTCCTGAAGCGGCCATTTCACACCGATCTCACTGTCATTCCATGCAAGCCCGCCTTCATCATTCGGATGATAGAAGTCGGTACATTTATAGGCAAATTCTGCTGAATCGGAAAGCACCAGAAATCCATGTGCAAAATTCTTTGGAATGAAAAACTGTTTTTTATTCTCTGCCGAAAGAATCACACCGTGCCATTTTCCAAAGGTCGGTGACCCCTCTCTCAAATCTACTGCGACATCAAACACTTCTCCGCTTACCACTCTGACCAGTTTATCCTGAGGATAATTGATCTGAAAATGCAGTCCGCGCAGAACACCTCTTTTCGAGCTTGACTGATTATCCTGTACGAATTCCATATCAATACCTGCCGCCTTGTAATCGTTATAATTATATGTCTCCATAAAATACCCGCGTTCATCGCCAAATACGGTCGGTGTGATCACCTTTAATCCTTCAATCTCACATGTTTCAACTGTTATTTTTCCCATGATAATCCCCTTTTCTATAAGCCATTTGCCACTTCTACCAGATATTTTCCATATGCTGTCTTAAGCAGTGGCTGCGCCAACTTCAAAAGTTGCTCTTTATCAATGAATCCCCGTTTATATGCAATCTCCTCGATACAGGAAATATAGAGTCCCTGGCGTTTTTGGAAAGCAGCCACAAAATCCGCCGCATCAAGAAGTGCATCATGATTCCCCGTATCCAGCCATGCAAATCCGCGTCCTAGCGTCTCCACATGCAGATCACCTCGTTCCAGATATGCATTATTGACACTCGTGATCTCAATCTCACCGCGGGCTGAAGGTTTCACCTTCTTCGCGATCTCCACAACATCATTGTCATAGAAATACAATCCCGGAACCGCATAATTTGATTTCGGATGCTCCGGCTTTTCTTCTATAGAAATGGCTGTTCCGTTTTCATCAAATTCCACCACTCCGTATTCTCTCGGATCTCTTACATAATATCCGAAGATTGTTGCTCCCTTTTCCATAGATGCCACTTTCTGCAATACCTTTGAAAAGCTTTGTCCATAGAAAATATTATCTCCCAAAATCAGGGCCACATTATCAGCGCCAATAAATTCTTCTCCAATGATAAACGCATCCGCCAGTCCTCTTGGACTTTTCTGAACCGCATAGGACATCTTAAGTCCAAGTTCCTCTCCGGTTCCAAATATTTCTCTGAAAACCGGAAGATCACGCGGAGTGGAAATGATCAAAATTTCCCGAATGCCCGCCAGCATCAGTATTGACAACGGATAGTATATCATCGGTTTATCATAAACCGGCATAATCTGCTTTGATACAGCCTTGGTCAGTGGATATAATCTTGTTCCCGAACCGCCTGCTAAAATAATACCTTTCATCTTTTTTCCTCCATTCTTCCAAACGCAAACCAGCAGTATCCATAATAGATACTGCCTGTCCGCTTATTTGTACATTTCTTCATAATATTTCTGATAATCGCCGCTGGTCACATTCTTCATCCATTCTTCATTCTCAAAGAACCACTGAATGGTACGCCGGATCCCTTCCTCAAACATGGTATCCGGTACCCAGCCAACCTCTTCTTTAATCTTATCCGGAGCGATTGCATATCTTCTGTCATGTCCCTTGCGATCCGTAACATAAGTGATCAGATCTTCGCTGACAAGCGCTTTCCTAGGATCGCCGTCAGACAGCATTTCCTTAAGCGTATCCAGTATAATATGAATAATCTCTATATTCTGTTTTTCATTATGTCCGCCTATATTGTAAGTCTCAAACAGACGTCCCTTTTCCTGAACCATGTCAATTCCTTTCGCATGATCCTCAACATAGAGCCAGTCCCGGACATTCTTACCGTCCCCATATACCGGGAGTTTTTTCCCCTGAAGCGCATTGTTGATAATGAGCGGAATCAGCTTCTCCGGAAATTGATATGGTCCGTAATTATTACTGCAGTTGGTAATATTCGCCGGAAATCTGTAAGTATCCATATAGGATTTCACCAGCATATCGGAAGAAGCCTTACTTGCCGAATACGGACTGTGCGGATCATACGGTGTAGTCTCATAGAAATATCCGCCGTCATCGTCCAGCGATCCATATACTTCATCCGTGGAAACATGGAGAAACTTCTTATCTTCTTTATATACATTATCTCCGATCTCCCATGCCGCCTTTGCCGCATTTAACATAACCAGTGTTCCGAGAACGTTTGTCTTCACAAATATGTCCGGGTTCTTGATGCTTCTGTCTACATGGCTTTCTGCCGCGAAATGTACCACCCGGTCGATCTCATTTTCTTCAAATATCTGATTGATCGCGTCCGCATCACAGATGTCTGCCTTGATAAATGTATAATTATCTCTGTTTTCCACATCTTTCAGATTTTCCAGATTTCCTGCGTAGGTCAATTTATCTACGTTTATGATCCGGATTTCATTATCATATTTTTTAAACATGTAATGAATATAATTTGAACCGATAAAACCGGCTCCTCCTGTAACTAAATAAGTTCTCATAATGTCCTCCTAAATCTTGTTTTATACTGTTGGGTCTGTCGGATCCCAGTTCTGTGATAACGGTATTTTCGCATAAACCGGTTTTCCGAGCGGTCCCGGGTTGCTGTTATTGTAAATAATTACTTTTGTACTTGACGCGCAGTTATCATAAATCCATTTTGCGTCTCCGCTGCGGAGTCTTACGCATCCCTGTGATGCCCATGTTCCGATTTTGTTGTATTCTTTGGCCCACAGAGTATGGTTATCAAACTTCGTATACGGTGGTGAATGGAAAAGTATATGACCGGTTATTCTGGTACACCATTGTCCCATAGCTCCGTAAAGCTCGTGCCATCTGTATTTATCGGATGTGTAGAATGTTCCTGTCGGAGTTGCTTTCCCCGGCGAACATGCAAATGCAATGACCGGAATAATGTATCCTCGTGTTCCGTCTTTCGCGTAGACCGTCACACAGCTTTTCTGTTTGTTGATACGGATCTCATAGCTGGACTGTTTGCCGACAATACTTCTGACATCCTTCTTCAGCTTGCCGTTCACATAATAAAGCTTGTAACCGCCTTCATAGAACCATCCGTTCTTTCCTTCTTTATAGCATTCATCTGTACTACCCGGTGCCGTAAAATCTTTGGGAACAATCGTAATCTGAATTGCTTCCATCCTCCAACCTAGTTTGGAAGTACCTGCCGCAGCACCATTCGAAGCCCATCCCATCCATCCAATATTCTGAACATGGCATCGATAGTAAATATTGAAATACTTTTCAGCCTCACCTGTGAGCTTAATCTTAACAGCTTCTACCCGCTTACTCTGTCCTTTTGTTCCGGCATATTCGCCTTCCTTTTTCCATTCCTGCCAACCAATATCCTGAATATGCGCACAATACTCAATATCTGCCTTCAGTACCTCATTACTGCTGTCATCGAGAGTAATCTGAAATCCTTCTACCCGAAGCGCCTCTCCAGTCGTTCCGAGTATATTTCCACCTGTTACTTCTTCTGTATCACCCACATTCTGCACATGACCTTTGTAAGCTAATTCACTGTCATAATAGTCTCTTATATATCCGCGTTCTGATTCATCAAATCTTTCTCCACCGGCAGATATTTCTATACGTAAACATTCCATTCTCTTTCCCAGCCCTTCCGTACCAGAAAGTTCATCTGAATGTACTTTTCCAAGCCATCCAAAGTCTGCTACGTGGGACTGATACACGACATCATAATGCTCAGCCAATTCCCCAGTCAGACGAATCTGCACCGCTTCGATACGCAAAGATTCTCCGACTGTTCCGGCGATCTCGCCATTCTTTACCCAATCCATCCAGCCTTTGCTCTGAACATGTACACGATATTCTACATTCCCCTCATACATAGGATCTTCCATCTGGATCCTGATTGCTTCCATGCGCAAAGATTCTCCGACCGTGCCGGCTTCTTCTCCTGCATTCTTCCATTCCTGCCATCCAATCCGCTGTATATGAGCCTGATATGTAAGTACTGGTTTTCCTGTCGCTTCTTCGTCTTTTCCAGGTTCTTCCGGATTCTCCGGTTCTTCGGTTTCTGTTCCCGGATTTTCCGACTCACCAGGTTCTGTTTCCGGTGTCTCCGGCTCTTCGGTTTCCCCCGGCTCTTCTCCTTGATTTTCTTCCTCTTCTTTCTTTTCTACCTCTTCGATCTCCGTCTCATCCGTATTTTCCACAGCATCTAAAACTTCATCCGATTCCGCATCCTCAGACATAAGCGCCGGCTGATCGGATGCAGTAACCGATAAACCGCTCGATAAACCAAGGCTGCAACATAATAACAACGCACAGATTACTCTCATTTTCTTTTTCATTTAATATTCTCCTTTATCA
The DNA here is from genome assembly GCF_052066395.1 of Bariatricus sp. HCP28S3_A4. NCBI lineage: Bacteria > Bacillati > Bacillota > Clostridia > Lachnospirales > Lachnospiraceae > Bariatricus > Bariatricus sp. HCP28S3_A4. The sequence continues at coordinate 29,205 of NZ_JBQHSE010000001.1, forward strand.
ATCAGATCTCGAATCGCTGCAACTACTCCTTCTTTGTCTTCTTTATAAGTCACTCCGAACCATTTATCCTTCGATTCTAAAACTTTAACCTGTACCTTTCCCTGTTTTAAAAGTGCTCCGATAATCGTCGGGAGCAAATATTCCGATTTTAGATCTTCCTCATTAAGCTGACTAAGGAACTCACTAAATCCTTTTTCGAGGATTTCAAAAAATCCCGGCTGTAGTCCCCACATATTCATAGAAACCGGAGATTCAATATCGATTTCTTCTTCTTTTTCGTCCAACTTCACTGCTGCACCTTTATCTGTCTTTATGATATTATGTGTCTCAACAATTTCTCTAAGCATCCGCTTTTCATCCACTTTGCAAACACCTCGAGTAACTCCCCCGTTTTCGCTGAGCGTATTCTTAAGAATAAAGCCCACCATGCTGATGTTCATGACATCACTGTCTTCTTTATCGCTTGTAAGTTCCTTATAAGCTTCACGGTATGCTTCTTTTCCATAATAATCATCCGCATTAATAACCAGAAACGGTTCATGAACCACATCCCTACAACACAAAATTGCCTGTCCGGTTCCCCAAGGTTTTTTTCTTTCTCTAAAAACCTCCCGGTATTGTTCCGGAATATCGTCCAATTCCTGAAACGCATATTCCACCTGAACCTTTTCTTCGATCCGATTTCCTATTACCTCTTTAAAATCCTTTTCCAGATCCTTCCTTATTACAAATACGACTTTATCAAATCCTGCGTCCATTGCATCGGCTATCGAATAATCCATTATAATCTCGCCATTTGGTCCAACCGGCTCTAACTGCTTGATTCCACCACCAAATCTGCTGCCAATCCCAGCTGCCATAATAACCAATGTCGCTTTATTCATCCTATTTCCTCCTGCACAGTATCTCCTTTTTTCAAAACAACAACTGTTTCCGCTGTTTTTTAACCATTTACAGCACCTTCCAATTAAGCAAATTATACCATAATCTACTACTCTTTACAACATATTGTGTCTTATGTCAGGAGAACACTAAAGCTCGTTTCTCACGCACTGAAGTGCTTCAGCAACCACATTATGCATATCAAAATACTTATACATACCTAATCTTCCTCCGAAAATAACATTCTTTTCTTTGGAAGCAAGTTCTTTATATTTAGAATAAAGCATATTATTCTTTTCGTCATTCATCGGATAATAAGGCTCATCACCCTTTTCCCATGTAGCCGGATACTCACGTGTGATGATCGTTTTCGGATTATGTGTTCCATTCTGGCATCCAAATTCAAAATGCTTGTGTTCGATAATTCTTGTAAATGGAATTTCATATTCTGTATAATTAACGACAGCATTTCCCTGATAATTCTCTACATCCAGTTCTTCTGTTTCAAAGCGAAGGCTGCGATATTCGAGCTCACCATAGCAATAGTCAAAGTATTCATCAATCATTCCGGTAAAAACAATCTTATCAGCCTGCTTCTGCAGTTCTTCTTTATTTGCAAAAAAATCTGTTTCCAGCCTTACTTCAATACCGTCAAGCATCTTTTCGACAATCTGTGTATATCCGCCAATCGGAATTCCCTGATATTTATCATTGAAATAATTATTGTCATATACAAATCTTACCGGAAGACGTTTGATAATAAATGCAGGAAGCTCTGTTGCGCGTCTCCCCCACTGTTTTTCTGTGTAACCTTTTACCAGCTTCTCATAAATATCTCGTCCTACAAGTGAGATTGCCTGTTCTTCCAGATTGTGTGGTTCCGTTATTCCTGCTTCTTTGATCTGTTCTTCTATTTTCTGCTTAGCTTCTTGTGGTGTAGTAACGCCCCACATCTTACTGAAGGTATTCATATTAAACGGCATGTTGTACAATTCATCTTTGTACTTTGCAATCGGAGAATTTGTGTAGCGATTGAATTCCGCAAACTGCTGGATGTAATCCCATACTTCTTTATTACTGGTATGGAAAATATGAGCACCGTATTCATGCACCTGAATTCCATCTACTTCTTTTGTATAAATATTCCCTGCCACATGTTCCCTCTTATCAATAACAAGGACCTTTTTACCTGCCTTCTTTGCCTCATGTGCAAATACTGCGCCAAATAAACCTGCACCAACAACTAAATAATCATACATGATTTTGACCTCTCTTTCGTAATCAGAACTGATTCTTATTTAAGTCTATTATACCAAATTTCACATTGTTTTTATATGCTTAAAAATGCACATATATTTTTATTATAATCTTTATTATTTTACATTACAAGACAAATATCTACTGTTTACTATTAATTTTTTCTTATCCTCTGTCAATCAGACCTAGTACAGGTGAACGAATCGACGCATTTGCTGAATATTGCAAAAAAATCTTTCATAAATCTGTTCTTGTAGCATCATCACTAAAAGAATCCCGGGAGAAAGCTTTCATTGTACTTTCTTCCGGGATTCTCATTTATTCTTCTGAAACGTTTTCCTTATTCTCTCTCAGATATAGGACTATTCCTTCAATCAGTTGTGTATTTGTAGGACGATTTTTCTCCTTCATTTGGGGGAAATACGTAGAAAGCCACTCCGGATTTACATTCTTCCAGCACCGTTCTATCATGCTTCGAATATCAGACTCTACCATCCACACAGACACCTGATGCTGCCCGGCTATCACCGGATAAACATCTTTTGTAATATGTTCCAGATTCCCCTCTTTTTCTACCCCCATGAGAACAGCCTCTACCAGGTATTTGTATCCGGTATATTTCGGAAGCATACCGAGATTATGAAGTACTTTGCATACTGCAAGCTCCATTATTCTCCCAACCCACTTTCCACAATCTCTATCATCGTCTTAAGCGCATCTTTCTCGTCTTCTCCGTCACATAAGATTTCAATCTCATCGCCTTTTTTAATGCATGCTCCGAGAACACTCAGTACACTTTTCGCATTACCTTCTGAATTATTATGGCGAAACGTAATCTTACACGCAAATTCCAGAGCGGTCTGACAAAACAGTCCTGCCGGCCGCAAATGCAAACCTGTGGGATTTGTAATAACCACTTTTTTGCTAACCATCATTTCCTCCGTCATTCTTTTCTAATGTAATCTGAACCACAACATCCTGAACCAGTTCTATTCCTTCCGGAAGTGTCACCTGAACCGGTACCGTATATGTTCCTGCTTCCTTTATATCTACCAGATTGATAGACACACTTCCCTGTTCTAAAGTAAAGTCATCAAGGCTCTCTGAATCTTCAGCCGTGATCACAATTTCGATGCTTCCTTCTGATTCATATTTCACCGAATAATTTTTCGGCGCATTCAGAAGTGAAATTGATCCAACCGGATATTCCAACGTTCGCGTGCCTATTTGTGTAACAGATATTTTCACAAGAACAGATATTCCCGCACTCTCATCCTTCGCTTTCGCCCATTCAGGAAGATAATCCGTAATATCAACCGTCTTCTCTACAGACTTAGTCAGGCCATCCACCGCCAGCACCTCTGCCGGAATTTCAATCTCCGTCAAGGTTTTCAGTTGCTGCTCTGTTCCAACAATATCAACATTCTCCGGCTGGACAGAAACACCTTCTAATACATATCCAACTGCCGGAGCAATGCCAGATTCATCGAATTTAACCGGAACCGTCTTTGTATGAAGCACCTTTACTTTTACACTCAGTCCTTCCTCTCCAAGGTTTGTCTCTACCAAAGTTGAATCTATTACAATACCTGCCGCATTATAGAGAACCAGATCCGCTTCCTTTACCTCATCTCTCGAAATACCCGATGTATTCACCTGAGCAATGACTTTAGCAATCGAATTCACAACTGATTCCGGTCCACTGATCTTCACTTGCTGCGGATCTGCCTCAAGACTGCCGATTTGGTATCCGTCTCTCGGATCTCCGGATGATTTCGGTATGATCGGGAATGTTTTGGAAGTTGCAAGTTCGATTGAAATCACCAGATTCGGCTCACTTGTCGAAGCTTCCACAAACTGTCCCTGATAGGCAGGGATCATAACCTCATACGGTATCAATGCTCGTGTCTCTGTATTCAGCTTTTTAACATCTGCTGTAACTTTAATATCACTTGCTTTGATTTCTTTCAGAACATCCTTTCTTGCGCGAACAGTAACATTTACCTTCTTATACTCCTCTGCTACCTGATAAGTATTCCCCTGATTAGTAATAAGTTCCGTATGAAGCAACGTTACCGGAACTCCTACATACGTCTTTGATGTAATAGGTCTCTCATTATTCATAACGATAACCCAGAGCAGAATGGAGAAGGCAACCGCCAGCACTTTAAGTCCCAGATTTTTAGTCAGCGTCTTTTTCATGCTTTCTCCATCCTTTCCATATTTTCTTTACTTTCCCCGTCTCCGTATGTTTGCTTCGAATGACTTCCAGTCTTTCTTTCAAATATTCCGGTGTTACATTGCGAACCAATTGTCCCCCCAAAGCAACCGAAACATAACCCGTCTCTTCCGAAACAGAAATTACAAGCGCATCGCTTACTTCACTCATACCGATTGCCGCTCTGTGACGAGTACCGAGATCTTTGCTAATCTCCATATTGTCCGAAAGCGGAAGATAGCAGGTTGCTGATACAATTCTGTCTCCACGCACAATCACTGCTCCATCATGAAGCGGCGTATTGTGTTCAAAAATATTGATCAGAACCTGACGAGATATCAAACAGTCCAATTCAATCCCTGTCCTCTCGTATTCTGTTAGTTTTGTAGCCTGTTCCACAACGATCAATGCCCCCGTCTTCACTGCACCCATATCAAAAGATGCCTTTACGATCTCATCGATCGTCCGTTCACTAAAACGTACGCTTTCACGTCCCTTCTTATCGAACGGAACCATAGACGCCAGAAACTGCTTCTCACCCAGCCGTTCCAGGGCACGTCTGAGTTCCGGCTGGAAAATAATAACGACCGCCGTTGCCATCACCGGAAGAAGTGTGTCTGCAATCCATAAAATCACATACATCCGGAAAATTGCAGCCACAAGAATGAAACCGACAAGTACCATGATACCTTTCAGCAGCATCCACGCTTTCGTATTTTTAATCCAGAGAATAATCTGATAAATCAAAAACGCTATAATAATAATTTCAATAATATCTACAAACCGTATCTCCGGAAAATAGAAACCTTCCGGAAGATTACTTCCAAAGAAACGTGCAACAGCCTCTCTCACTCCTGTACCTCCTTTCCCATATAGTATGCCAACTTATTATCCAAATTAATGCTCTTCTAATTCTCTCTTCACAATATCCTGAATATCCAATTCATCCTGCAGACTTTTTGCCAGCAACAGTTCATCTTTATTCGCCGGAACACGGGTATTTCTAGGAGTTCCGGAATTTTTCTTTGTCTCTTTTTCCGTCTGACGCTTTTTCATATTTTTTCTTTCATCTGTGCGTTTTGGTGCCCTGCGTCTGATTTCTTCAGATTCCTTTTCATCCGGATTGCGGCGTTCATTAATACGTTTTACCATTTTTTCCGGAGCTGCAACCGACATCTTCGGAACTGCTTTTACATAATAATAATATTCATCATCTTCATACTGTATATGCTCAGTCCTTGAATAATCCACAGAAAACAGAAAAAATTCCAACACAAGACCGATAAGAATCGCCAAAATATTGCCACCGATCAGAACACCATAAGAAGTATGTATGTCAAACGCAATATCTCCAATAACAATAACCAGAATACTGGCGACCGCGCCAGCCGCAACAGCCGCTTTCCAGGCATGATCAATGGAAAGTCTGCGAACAACATATACAGTAAAAATACAGATTGTAAAGGCAATCACTGTAATCCAAAGTTCTTTATTCTGAAATACTGTCCTGACAAAAAATGAGATTTGACCGGTGATCCCTTCCGTTGCGGAAATCGCTGCCGCAGAATTCTTCACACAGAGAATCATATAATAGATAATTGTTCCAAAAGCAATCGGAACTGCCGTAACCGGCGTCATCGCAAGTCCACATACCACTGGAACCACATACGGAATATGCAGCATAAACGCAATCGGAGTAATCAAAAGCACCAATGCCTTTTTCGGAGTGAACCGACAGTAAAAAATAAACATCATTACAAAAATCATGGCGCTCACTGCCATAACACCCAGAGATAGTTTAAACAAATGCGCAAGAATCAGCGCAGCTGCCACCAATGCTACTGTAACAGGCGGAAGAAACGTACAGATCACCGCCAAGGCAACCGTAACAACCGGAGTTGTAAGTGTCTTCATCACACCAATATTCTGATTAATCAGATAAAAGGAAACGAAGCTCAGAATGAACTGAGCTGCCTTATCCACATAAATGGAATAACTGGTATATATTTTCTGTATTCTTTCTCTTAAAACCAACAACTCGCTCATTACTTCTTCTCCCTTTCATACATTCTGTTCAGTCTGGTCAGATCATGGTTAAATTTTTTCACTCTCTGACGGGCATCATTATGCTTCTTCTGATAAAACTGTGATGCCACAATGCCATAAAGCACAACCAGAACAATATATCCGGTCAATATACAGAGCCCTATCATTATAATAAAAGCAAAATTAAGGTTCTCCAGAATTACATCCATAAATGCAACCGCGCCGACTCCCACTGCGATCATGTATCCAATCGTAACCAAGATGATCGTAACAATGGTATGAAAGCTCGAATAATCTTTTCTGTAATATGAGCTGATCTTGAAATCTTCCGCACCTTCCTTGCTTTCGTACATTGCCATTCTTGTCATCAGCTTCACTTTGTCTTCATTTAACATATAGTCACCTCGATACGTTTTCTCCTCGTATTTGCGCTATTTTTAGTATAACAAATATCAGTATCCTTGTCCAATACTAATAGTCAAAAAATAGACTTTTTCTGCCCCTGCTTTCAGCAGTACCCGCGCCGCCTCATCCAGTGTGCTTCCGGTTGTATAGATATCATCAATCAGAACTATCGTTTTCGCCCAGACACTTTTTCTCACAGAAAATGCACCTCTGATACTCCTTCTTCGTTCTTTATCATTTAACTGCTTCAAAGGTTTTGTATTTTTCACCCTGACAAGAATATCTTCATCGACCGAAATGCCAGTGATTTCTCCAAGAACTTCTGCGACAAGCGCCGCCTGGTTATAGCCTCTGATGCGCATCTTCTTTCGATGCAGCGGAACCGGAACAATCAGTTCCACCTTTTTTTCTCTCAAATAATAACCATACTGGTCTGCCATTTCTTCTCCAAATGCTTTTGCATAAATTCTTCTGTTTTGATATTTCAACGCATAAACTGCCCGGCTTACAGGCTCTTTATGAATCCAGATACTTCTTCCTTCCTCGAATACATGCCTGATCATAGTGCAATCATAACAATATTCCTTTTCCGCCTCCCGGATAGGCTTTCCACATTTTTTACATCGTGGTTCCTCCACCGGCAGGATTTTTTTACGGCACTCCTTGCAGATCCGCTGTTTTTCTATTTTTCCGCAAAACGGACATTTCTGTGGATACAAAATATCGAGGCACCTCTCCTCTATCCATTTTCTATTCCATAGGATTTTTGCCTTTTCTCTCAATATTATGAACGGATTCGGTTTCTTTTAGCTCTCTTCACTCAAACCATATATTTCCCTGATGCGTTCATCAAGGCTGGTATTTCTGTTCTGTTCATCTGTATTCTGTATCATTTCCTGAAACGTTACATCACTGCCCACGATTGTTACACATTTTTTTGCCCGTGTAATCGCAGTATATAAAAGATTTCTGTGAAACAGCTGACGCGGTCCTGTCAATAAAGGAATCAAGACAGCCGGATATTCACTTCCCTGTGATTTATGGATCGTTATCGCATATGCCAGTTCCAATTCCTCAAGGAGCTCAAACGGGTACTTTACCTTTCTTTTTTCATCATACTCCACTTCCAGAGTTTCTGTATAGTTATTGATCTCTGTTATCACACCCATATCTCCGTTAAAAATACCGGTTCCTTTATCAACAACAAGTCCATATTTTGTCGTAATTTCCCATTCCAACTGATAATTATTCTTAATCTGCATCACTTTATCGCCGACACGGAATTTTTTATCACCGTACTCTTTCTCTTCTTTATTTTTTGCCGGCGGATTCAAATATTGCTGGAGAATATTATTCAGCCGTTCCACCCCGAGCAGCCCTTTACGCATCGGAGTCAGTACTTGAATATCATATGGTTTCGCATCCACATATTTCGGAAGTTTCTTCTGGATCAGAGTCAAAAGCACACTGATGATCACATTTGCATCATTTCTCTTCAGGAAAAAGAAATCCCGGCTCTTATTATCCAGCTTAACCATTTCCCCACGGTTGATCTTATGTGCATTTACAACAATATCACTTTCTTGAGCCTGACGAAAAATCTTGGTAAGCATCACGACCTGAAATTGTTCTGACGCAATCAGATCTTTTAAAACACTTCCGGGCCCCACCGACGGAAGCTGATTGCAGTCTCCTACCAGGACAAGTCTCGTTCCAGGCGTAACAGCAACAAGCAGCGCATGCATCAGCGAGAGATCTACCATAGACATCTCATCAATGATGATCACATCTGCTTCCAGTGGGTTCTCTTCATTTCGTGCAAATCCGTTTCTGACATTCTCTTCTTCCGGATTTCCGGTTACTTCCAGCAAACGGTGAATCGTCTGTGCCTCATATCCGGTTGCCTCAGTCATCCGCTTCGCAGCCCTGCCCGTCGGTGCTGCCAGGCGCAATTCCAGTTCTTCATTCCGGAAATAATGTATCATCGCTTTAATCGTAGTCGTTTTTCCTGTTCCGGGGCCTCCCGTCAGAATCGTGATACCATGCCGCACTGCCGCAATTACTGCCATCTGCTGCTTTTCATCCAGCTCCATTCCGGTTTCTTTTTCAATTTGATGCAGCCTCTTTGTAACTACAACGTCAGTTTCATCGTATTCCACATTCAGATCATGCAGCATTTTCGCCGCATTAAGCTCCAGATAATAAAAATGAGCCGGATATACTCTGAGACCGTCCTCACCTTCTTTCAGAATCACCTTTCTCTCCATAGCCAGATCCATCAGATGCTTTTCCATATTCTGAATTCCTACTTCCAGAAGCGCAGAGGCTCTTTGCATCAACACTTCACGAATCAGATAGACATGGCCATCCGCTACACTTTGTTGCAGCGTATAGAAAATTCCGCTTCTTATTCTGTAATCAGAATCCGTATGAATCCCAATGTGCATCGCAATCTCATCCGCCGTCTTAAACCCGATCCCCTGTATATGATCTGCCATTTGATAAGGATTCTCTTCCAATACACGAAATGTATTCTGACCATAATATTTATATATTTTCGCCGCAAGGGTCGTAGAGACTCCGTATTTCTGCAGATAAATCATTGCTTTCCGCATATCTTTTTTTTCTTCTACCTGAAGTGCAATGTCACGAGCCATTCGCTCACTGATTCCTCGCACTTCCGCCAGTCTTTCCGGCTCTTCTTCCATGATTCGGAATGTATCTTCCCTGAACTTTTTTACAATTCGTCCCGCAAGAGATGCTCCTACCCCTTTGATTGCACCGGAACCGAGATAACGTTCAATAGAAATAAGATCTTCCGGCGCTTTTATTTCATACTCGCTTACTTTGAGCTGTGTTCCGTACATACTGTGTACAGTATACTCACCCTTGACCTCTACAAGTTCTCCCTCAGCTATATAGTTAAAATTTCCGACACAAGTCAAATCTCCATCATCATTGTTTAAGTGAAACACCGTATACCCATTATCTTCATTCCGGAATACGATATGTTCCACATAACCTTGAATTACTTCCATATCTTCTCCTTATAGAAATAATAAGTATACCCGAACTTTCGTATAGAGTAAAAAGGCTGTCTCATCACGAAACAGCCTGACTTTTATTATACACGCACAATTATCAATCCTTTATAAATCTTTTCTTCCATTCATAAATTCTACAAACTGTCCTGTACCGATCGCAACAACCTTCATCGGATCTTCCGCTGTCATGGTGTTGATTCCTGTCTTCTCTTCGATCAATTCCTCCAGTCCACGAAGCATCGCCCCACCTCCGGTCAATACGATTCCACGATCCAGAATGTCGGCTGAAAGTTCCGGTGGTGTGCGCTCCAGCACTGCAATGACCGCCTCAACAATCTGACTTGTCGTTTCACGAAGTGCTTCCTCTGTTTCAGAAGATGTAACAGTCACGATCTTTGGAAGTCCTGTGACAAGGTTCCTTCCGCGCACCTCCATCGTCTCTTCCTCAACCAACGGATAGGTTGTCCCTATTTTAATCTTAATATCCTCTGCGGTACGCTCTCCAATCAAAAGATTATGCTTCTTACGCATAAAACGCACAATTGCCTCATCAAAATCATCACCGGCAATCTTGAGTGATGTATTTACTACCGTTCCTCCAAGAGAAATAACAGCAATATCAGATGTACCTCCACCGATATCCACGATCATATTGCCACACGGCTTAGCAATATCAATTCCGGCCCCAATCGCCGCAGCTACAGGTTCCTCGATCAGATGCACTTCCCTGGCTCCGGCTGCAAATGCAGCTTCCTCAACCGCTTTCTTCTCAACTTCGGTAACACCGCTCGGAACACAAATACTGATATTCGGTTTCTTAAATGTACGCTTTCCAAGTGCTTTTTGCACAAAATACTTAATCATCTTTTCGGTTACTATATAATCGGAAATAACACCCTGCCGAAGCGGTCTTACTGCTACAATATTGCCCGGAGTTCTCCCCAGCATCAGACGTGCTTCTTCTCCGATTGCTTTGATTACATTTGTATCTCTGTCAAAAGCCACCACAGATGGTTCCTTTAAAACAACCCCTTTTCCTTTTACATAAACGAGAATGCTCGCTGTTCCCAAATCAATTCCCAAATCTACTGACATGCTGATTCCCCTTTCATTCTTCTATCTATTTCCACTATCTTTCGTTATATCATTACAAACTTGTATGAGACACATACATATTCTATTATAATAAAAATTCTAATAAATGGAAAGAGTTTTTTCATTTTTTAGATTTTCTTAAGGTTTATCATTTTTTCAGCATCATGTCAATATACTTGCCGGTATATGAATTCGGATTTGCAGCAATTTCTTCCGGCGTGCCGTGAGCTACGATCGTTCCTCCCTTATCACCGCCTTCCGGACCGATATCAATGATGTAGTCCGCCGTCTTGATCACATCCAGATTATGCTCGATTACAATCACCGTATTTCCATCTTCTGTCAGTCTTTTCAGAATTTCTGTCAACTTGTGTACATCTGCAAAATGAAGTCCTGTGGTCGGTTCATCCAGAATATATACCGTCTTCCCGGTACTACGCCGGCTGAGTTCCGTTGCCAGCTTGATTCGCTGTGCTTCTCCTCCCGAAAGCGTCGTGGACGGCTGTCCCAGTCGGATGTAAGACAATCCCACATCGTACAATGTCTCCATTTTTCTACGGATGCTCGGCACATTTTCAAAGAAATGCAGAGCCTCTTCCACTGTCATATCCAGCACATCGTAAATACTCTTCCCTTTATATTTCACCTCAAGAGTCTCCCGGTTATACCGCTTCCCGCCGCAGACTTCGCAAGGGACATAGACATCCGGAAGAAAATGCATTTCAATTTTGATAATCCCGTCACCGCTGCAAGCCTCACATCGTCCGCCTTTTACATTGAAACTAAATCTCCCCTTTTTATAGCCTTTTGCCTTCGCATCCGATGTAGACGCAAAAAGATCACGAATCAGATCAAAGACTCCCGTATAAGTAGCCGGATTCGACCGGGGGGTCCTGCCGATCGGGGACTGGTCAATCGCAATCACTTTATCCAGTTGTTCCAATCCCTCAATCCTGGTATGTTTGCCGGGTATCACTCTTGCATGGTTCAGTTTCCGCGCCATACTCTTATAAAGGATTTCATTTACCAGAGAGCTTTTGCCTGATCCGGATACCCCCGTCACACAGGTCATCACTCCCAGTGGGAATTCCACGTCAATATTTTTCAGATTATTCTCGGCGGCACCGACCACTTTGATCCATCCGTTTGGTTCTGCACGTTTTTCCGGGACAGGTATCTTCACTCTTCCGCTCAGATAAGCCCCTGTAATCGATTCCTCCACCTTCATGATCTCTTCCGCCGTTCCCTGAGCCACCAGCTTCCCGCCGTGCTCACCGGCTCCCGGCCCGATATCAATGATATGATCCGCCGCAAACATAGTATCTTCATCATGCTCCACCACAATCAACGTATTTCCCAGATCGCGGAGGTGCTTCAACGTAGCAAGAAGTTTGTCATTATCCCTCTGATGAAGTCCGATACTCGGTTCATCCAGTATATACGCCACTCCAACGAGCCCGGACCCGATCTGTGTTGCAAGTCGGATACGCTGTGCTTCTCCACCTGAAAGGCTTGCCGTTGCTCTCGATAAGGTCAGATATTCCAATCCCACATCCATCAGAAACTGAATTCTTGCGCGGATCTCCTTCAGGATCTGTCCTCCGATCATCTGCTGGGTTTTTGTCAGTTCAAGCGCTTCTAAAAATTGCTGAAGGTTCTCAATAGACATAGCTGTCACTTCATGAATATTTCTACCACCAACCGTCACAGCAAGTGCCGATTTCTTCAACCGCTGTCCTTTACACTCCCGACAAGGTGTGATCTGCATAAAGCTCTCATACTCTGCCTTCATCGTCTCCGAACCTGTTTCCCGATAACGGCGTTCTACATTCTTAATAATCCCTTCAAAAGCCACATCATAAATTCCCTCTCCGCGCTGACCTTTATAATGAACCTTTACCTCTTTGCCTTTTGTTCCGTAAATCAGCAAATCATGGATCTCCTTAGGATACTCTTCGAATGGCGTCTCCAGACTGAAATGATATTCTTTCTGAAGTGCATCCAGAATCGCATAAGTAAAGCTTGATTTATCCGTACAAGACTGCCATCCCGTCACGGCGATCGCTCCCTGACTGATACTGAGGGATTTATCCGGTATGATCAGATCTTCATCAAATTCCATCTTGTAGCCGAGTCCGAAACACTCCGGGCATGCGCCAAACGGATTGTTGAACGAAAAGCTTCTCGGTTCGATCTCATCAATACTGATTCCGCAGTCCGGGCAGGAAAAACTCTGGCTGAAATTCATGGGTTCTCTCCCAATCACATCAACCAGAAGGAGGCCCTCCGCCAAATTCAGAACACTTTCCACGGAATCCGCCAGTCTCTTTTCGATCCCCAGCCTCACAACGAGACGGTCTACAATAATTTCAATATTATGCTTAATGTTCTTATCCAAAGCAATCTCTTCGGAAAGTTCATACATGTTCCCATCAATCCGCACGCGCACATATCCACTCTTTTTTGCACGTTCAAGAAGCTTCGCGTGCGTTCCCTTTCTTCCGCGCACCACCGGCGCCATGAGCTGAATCTTACTTCCCTCCGGCAGTGCCATGATCTGATCCGTCATCTGATCCACCGTCTGCTTCTTAATCTCTCTCCCGCATTTCGGGCAATGCGGAATTCCGATTCTCGCATACAGCAGACGGAAATAATCATAAATTTCTGTCACAGTTCCCACGGTAGAACGGGGATTCCGGTTTGTCGATTTCTGATCAATGGAGATTGCCGGAGATAATCCTTCAATGCTTTCCACATCTGGTTTCTCCATCTGTCCCAAAAACTGTCTTGCATAAGAAGACAAGGATTCCATATATCTTCTTTGCCCTTCCGCATAAATGGTATCAAAAGCCAGAGATGATTTCCCCGATCCACTAAGGCCAGTCAGAACCACCAGTTCATTTCTCGGGATATCCACATCAATATTCTTTAAATTATGCTCATTTGCTCCTCTGATCTTAATAAATTGCTTCTTTTCTTCTGCCATCTTAGTCTACCTCTGTCTTATCTCAATCTATTCAAGTTCATTTAAATTTCTCTTCAACTCAACCAGCTTATCACGCAATTCCGCCGCGGCTTCGAAATTCAGTTCCGCCGCAGCCTTCTTCATCTGCTTTGTCAGACTGCCGATCAGCTTTTCAAGCTCTCCTTTACTCATGGATTCCGGATCTTTTTCAAGACGCATCTCTTCGGCCGCCACTTTCTTGGAAATACTGATCAGGTCACGCACGGATTTTCGGATCGTCTGTGGAGTAATTCCGTGTTCTTCGTTATAAGCCATCTGAATTGCACGCCGACGTTTCGTCTCATCAATCGCTACGCGCATAGAGTCCGTGATATGATCCGCATACATAATGACATGACCGTCCGCATTTCGCGCCGCACGTCCTATCGTCTGTATCAAGGAAGTCTCCGAACGCAGGAAGCCTTCTTTGTCAGCATCCAGAATAGCGACAAGCGTAATCTCCGGAATATCCAGTCCCTCTCTCAGAAGATTGATACCCACAAGTACATCAAACACGTCCAGACGCATATCACGAATGATCTCCGTCCGTTCCAGTGTATCAATATCGGAATGCAGATATTTCACCCTTATTCCCAGTTCTCTCATATAGTCTGTCAGATCTTCTGCCATGCGTTTCGTCAGAGTAGTGATCAGGACTTTATTCTTCCTTGCTGTCTCTTTATTCACCTCGGCTACCAGATCATCAATCTGTCCCTCAATCGGACGCACTTCCACCTCCGGATCCAGAAGCCCGGTCGGACGGATCACCTGCTCAGCCCGCAGCAGTTCATGCTGCTCTTCATATTCACCCGGAGTCGCAGAGACGAACATGACCTGGTCGATCTTGCTTTCAAATTCCTCAAAACTAAGCGGCCTGTTGTCCTTAGCCGACGGGAGACGGAACCCATAATCCACCAGCGTTGTTTTTCTCGACTGGTCCCCATGATACATCGCTCCGATTTGCGGAACCGTCTTATGGGACTCATCGATGATCATCAGAAAATCATCCGGGAAATAGTCGATCAAAGTCTGCGGCGGCTGTCCCGGTGCAAGTCCTGTCAAATGTCGGGAATAGTTCTCAATACCCGAACAGAATCCTGTTTCACGCATCATTTCAATATCAAAATTAGTTCGTTCGGAAATGCGCTGCGCCTCCAGAAGCTTGTCTTCTCCCTTAAAAAACCGGATCTGTCCCTCCAGTTCCTTTTCAATCTCCGCAATCGCCGCCTCCATTTTATCTTTGGAAACTACATAATGAGATGCCGGGAAAATTGCGACATGTCCGATCACATTCAGGATTTCTCCCGTAAGCGTATCAATCTCCGTGATCCGGTCAATCTCATCTCCGAAGAATTCCACTCTATATGCTATTTTCTCCGAATACGCCGGAAATATTTCCACAACGTCTCCCCGGACCCGGAATGTGCCCCGTTTGAAATCCATATCATTTCTGTCATACTGAATCTCGATCAGCTTCTTCAGCATCTCATCTCTGTCCTTTATCATTCCGGGGCGCAGAGAGATTACCATTTCTTTATAATCGATCGGCGAACCCAGTCCGTAAATGCAGGATACGCTGGCCACAATGATCACGTCATTGCGCTCGGACAGCGCTGCTGTCGCAGAATGACGGAGTTTATCAATCTCATCGTTGATTGCGGAATCCTTGGCAATGTAAGTGTCTGATGACGGGACATATGCTTCGGGCTGGTAGTAGTCGTAGTAGGACACAAAATACTCGACTGCGTTGTTAGGGAAGAATTCCTTGAATTCACCGTAAAGCTGCGCTGCAAGAGTCTTGTTGTGCGCTATAATCAGCGTTGGTTTATTTAATTGTTGGATGACATTCGCCATCGTAAAGGTCTTACCGGAACCGGTGACACCAAGAAGTGTCTGGCACTGGTTACCTTCCTTAAAGCCTTTTACTAACTGTTCAATCGCCTGCGGCTGGTCACCGGTCGGGGCATATTCTGATACTAATTCAAAATGATCCATGTAGTCCTCCTATGTTTGAACCCTCGAGGAAAACTCGATAGTTGGAATAAACTTTTTCATCAATTTTCATATTTTTATAACATCTGGAACTCTACTTCTTGCACATTTCCAGTACCCATTCTATGTACAGTACAGTATAGCATCAAAGGCCAAAAAAGTACAGAACAAAATGAACATTTGTTCTGTACTTTTTATCATGCCTTTTAACACTTTCTGTGTATCATCTAAGTTACCATTTAAGCATAAAAATCTACTCAAATTAAATCGTCACATTAAACGCCTTTTCCGGTTCAGTCGCATTCTGAATCGCCTCCGAGATCTGCTCCAGCGGGAATTCCTGAGTGATAATAGATTCCAGATCCCATTTTCCACTTGTCATAATTGCCATCACGTCTTTCCTTAATAATTGTTTCAGAATTGTTAAAGCCCTCCTGTCTTTCTGCTGATTTTAGTTAAGCAATTCATTCGCTTTTTCACATACAGAATAGAGTTCATCTTGTTAATTCATAATCATCCAGAAAGTTATACTCAATATCATCTTTGCAGTATCCGATCACCTTTCGTAAATTGATTTTCCTAACACTGTTAAATATATTTGTATCAATGACATCACTTGTTTTTCTGAACTGTGCAATCAATTCCTTCATTTCATCTCTTTTCGTTCCTCTTCCTCCACCGCAGCTCACACAATTTTCCGTAAACCGGCAGGCACATTGGATAAAATGAAGTCCATTAGAGTCCCTCCAAGCTTTGATTGCCTCTTCTTTTACCAGATACAGCGGCCGTATCAACTCCATTCCTTCAAAATTCTGACTGTGAAGCTTCGGCATCATCGTTTCCACTTTACCGCTGTATAACATGCCCATGAGAATGGTTTCGATGACATCATCAAAATGATGCCCTAACGCAATCTTATTACATCCCAGTTCCTTTGCCTTGGAATACAGATATCCCCGTCGCATTCTCGCACAGAGATAGCAGGGATTCTTATCAATTGCCGCCACGGTATCAAAAATATCAGTCTCAAATACAGTAAGCGGTATACCAAGGAGATTGGCATTATCCTGAATAATTTTCCAGTTATCTTCATTGTATCCTGGATTCATAATCAGAAATACTACCTCAAAATGAACCTTACCATGCTTCTTCAATTCCTGTATTAATTTTGCAAGAAGCATGGAATCCTTTCCCCCGGATATGCACACTGCCACACGGTCTCCTTCCTGGATCAGCTGATATTCATTCAGTGCTTTGGTAAATGGCCGCCAGATCGCTCTGCGGTATTTCTTAATGATGCTTCGCTCGATCTCTTCTTTTTTCTCCTCTTTTTCTTTTTGACAATCCCCCTGCATAAACCTCGACAAAGACAAACGTAAGTAAGCTCGATAGCCACCCTCCACATTGACTGCATCGTACCCTTCATCTTCCAGTTCTTCCACATATTCCTGGCTTCTGTCTCCGGTATGACAGAGCATATAGATGGTTTTTGCCTCATCCAGTTCTTTCCTGCGTTCTTCCAGTTCAGCCATCGGAATATTCACCGCTCCCGGGAAGGTTCCCCGCTGATACTGATCATTGGGGCGGATATCCACCACCATACTTTGATTCCATTCTATTTTTTCCAATTCTTCTACTGTAATCGTCTTCATTTCTGCTCCTATATCAAACGCAATAATAATATGTTACATATCATTCCCAACATAATAGAAATCAGCACCACTGCCAATCCTGCCAGAAATGTCTTCCTTTATCCTCTATGAATACTACCATCATAAACCTATTTAGTCAATAGGTTATATATGTTTAACAAGTAACAAAAGCGACCAACTTTTTACGGTTGATCGCCTTTGGCTTATTCACTCTTATTCATTTACGCTATCATTTTATTCGTTAATCTAAATGATATACAACATCAATTGGTACTTCCTGTATTGAATTTAAATACGAAACTATAATTCCAATCCGTTTTGATTTTCCTTCTAAACTATCGTGCCATCGCAAGCTAAATTCTTCTTCTGTAAGATATGTGTAACTACCGGCAGTAGATGGATCCATAAAATAATAAATATATGTATCTTTTTCCGTATCCTTCTTATATCCAATTAACACAACATAGTGACCGTCGTCTTCTGTTATTCTGTTATATTCACATAGTTCGTCCCATTTTCCGGAGTTGTTGCAAGTTCCCAAAGTAATCGATCTTCTCTGGTGTCAAAATCATACCCTGCATAGCGTAAAACAGATGCGACGCAAGCCACTCCACAGGTAAAATTATGGCTTTGTCTATATAACGGTAATTTTAAAAATTTATATTTTCCTGTTTCATCCGTTTCAGGCAACGACATTTTTGAAATATTATAATTATAAAATGTATTTCCTTCCGGTTCAGTGTCGTTCAAGTAATAATCCTTCATTTGATTGGCAAGATCTTCAGCTTCGGGTATTTCATTTGCCGTATAGGCAGCATTGCTCCCGCCATTGCAAAGCAGAGGATAAGAGACATTGTCCCTTTTGCGTGTAATTTCTTCTGTTTAATCCCGATAAAGAGCAGCGCACCGCCCGACAAAATCATCAAACCAACAAAAAAACCTGTATGGGAATTATCTCCCGTCTACTGACTGGTTGTATCAGTTGTAGGCTCGGTTGCCTTTACAATTTTGATAAGCTCGCAAGTCTTGCTTTCGGTACTGTTCAGTTCAAAAGCTTCCTGTGTTAAGCTGCCGTCTTTCAGCGTGACACCGTCAGACAGAGTTATCTCTGTCTGAATATCTTTAACGGCATACGAATTGTTATTTTTTACGGTAAGCGTTACATTGACATCTTCATTTGCCGCATATTCCGACTTGTCGAAAGTAAGCGTAGCCACTAAACCGTTCTGTTCTGCTTCGGCTGCAAAAACTGTAATTGTCATAAATGTAGATACAACAAATACAAAGCTTAAAAGCACCGGCATAAGCTTCTTGATTTTTTTCATCTCGAAATACCTCCAATCAATTATTATCTCGTACCGCTCCTTTACGGTAGTTTTATGTTGATTAGTAAATCAAACGTTCGTTTTCATTATACTATTTTCCCTTTACTATTCCAATAGGGTAATTCAAGTACGCCGAGGCGTACTTGCTGCGAGGTGCGCGTCATGCTCTGCATGACACAATACATCTGCGCACCTCTGCAATCCGCCGGAGGCTTTATCTTGGAAGAAGATAAAAAACCACATAGCCGTATCGCATACAGTCTATGTGGTCTCTCGTTATTTCACGTTCACGTTTTAATATATAGGATTTGCTCTATACTTAATTCTCATTCATCTTCGTCAGCTTCGCTGCCTGGTCAGCCGCAATCAGACTGTCAATGATTTCATCCAGATCTCCGTTCATAATCGTATCAAGTTTATGCAACGTGAGCTTAATTCTGTGATCCGTCACGCGTCCCTGCGGGAAGTTATAGGTACGGATCTTCTCGGAACGGTCACCGGTTCCGATCTGGCTTCTTCTTGCCTCGGCTTCTGCCGACTGCTGCTTCTCCAGTTCCAGCTCATACAGTTTAGAACGCAGAAGACGGAAAGCCTTTTCCTTATTCTGAAGCTGTGATTTCTCGGTCTGGCTGTAAATGACAATTCCTGTCGGGTAGTGGGTCAGACGAACCGCAGAGTCCGTTGTGTTGACGCACTGTCCACCATTTCCGGAAGCACGCATAACGTCAATACGGATATCTTTCTCATCGATCACAACATCCACTTCTTCCGCTTCCGGCATAACTGCTACCGTGATCGTTGATGTATGGATACGTCCGCCGCTTTCCGTCTCCGGTACACGCTGTACTCGATGTACACCGCTTTCGTATTTCATACGGGAATATGCTCCCTGCCCGGTTAACATGAACACAACTTCCTTAAAACCGCCGATCCCATTTTCACTTAAGGAAATGATCTCACTTTTCCAGCGTCGGTTGTCCGCGTAATGGATATACATGCGGTAGATCTCTGCAGCGAAAAGTGCTGCTTCATCTCCGCCCGCTCCTGCACGAATCTCCACGATAACGTTTTTGTCATCGTTCGGATCTTTCGGTAACAGCAGGATTTTCAGTTCCTGCTCTAATTCTTCGATTCTCTTTTTGGAGTCATTCAGCTCTTCTTTTGCCAGTTCCTTCATCTCTTCGTCGCTTTCTTCTTCCAGCATAAGAAGGCTGTCCTCTATATTCTGCTTACAACTCTTATATTCCTTATATGCCTCAACAATCGGGGTCAGATCATTCTGTTCCTTCATGAGCTTGCGGAAACGATTCTGGTCATTCACCACATCCGGTTCCTGCAGTTCGCCCATAATCTCTTCATAGCGGATCAGCAAATCCTCTAATTTGTCAAACATATTATTCTCCTCCTGCTATCAGCTTAGTCTCAGCCTTTATGATTCTATTTTACTATTCTCTCCTGAAATATTGTACACGCCGGAAACGACCCGGTCAAGACCTGCCAAATCCTTTTGTGTATGTATTTTCTCAAATCCGGCCTCACGAAGCAGCTCTTCGACCGCTTCCTTCTGATCATGGCCGATCTCCAGATACAAATACCCGCCATCTTTCAGATACTTTCTGCTCTCTTCCGCCAGAATCCGATAGAAATAAAGTCCGTCTTCCCGTCCGTCCAACGCGATAAACGGATCATATTTCTGCACTTCTTCTTCCAATCCCCCGATTACTGCGGTCGGTATATAAGGCGGATTAGAAACGATGATGTCGAATTGCCCCTGTATTTCGGAAAACATATCGCTCTTAATAAATTCCACATCAGCTCCCAGTCTGCGGGCATTTTCTCTTGCAACTGCAAGCGCCTCTTCCGAGACATCCACTGCAGCGCAGACCAGTTCCGGATTTCTTTTCTTCATACTGATAATAATACAGCCGGATCCTGTGCACATATCCAGCACTTCTATATTCCCCGGAATCTCTCTTCGAATCAGCTCTTCTGGAAATTCTTCTCTCGCCTCATCGCCAAATTCCTCGCCTCTGATCCGCGGAGAGTTCTCCGCCTCTTCCACCAGGATCTCGGTATCCTGCCTGGGAATCAGCACATGCTCATTGACCATAAATGCCATTCCCATAAATTCCTGAATCCCGGTCAGATGCTGAACCGGTATTCTCTGAAGCCGTTTCCCGATCAATTCAAAATACTGCTTTTCATCTTCAGGATCCATTTCATCGAATCCGTCCACATAATATCGGGTGCGGTTCATTCCCGTCACATGTTCCATCAGGATCCAGGCATCACTCTCTGCATCTGAAATCTGATTTTCATTTAGATTCCGTACTGCTTTTTTATATGCTTCCTGATACGTCACTTGTCTCTTCTCCATCCTGCCATCCGAAATTCTTACGCAGATACTCTTTCCAGTCAAATACCGCTTCAACGGAAGCGATTCCCACCTGAATCATCTCATCATTCGGCTCCTTAGTTGTCAGATGCTGCAGCATGAGTCCCGGTTTACTCAAGATACAGACAATCGGGTTATTACTGTTCCCGGCCCATTTGATCAGCTCATACGAAATACCGGCAATGATCGGAAGCAGCGCAATTCTCACGATCACCCGCATGACAACAGAATCAACCCTTACAAAAAACAGTAGTACGATTCCGACAATCATGACAAACAGCATGAAACTGGTTCCACATCTTTTATGTTCCTTGGAACTCTTGCGGACATTTTCCACGGTAAGCGGAAGCCCATGCTCAATACAATTGATACATTTGTGTTCTGCGCCATGATACTGATACAGTCTCCGGATATCCTTCATCAAAGAAATGGCTGCTACATACCCGACAAAAATTGCAATTCGGACCACACCTTCCAGAATCAGCCGTACCGTATAAGATGGCACCCATTTTTTCAGAAAATCAGATATAAAATAAGGGAGCACCATGAAGATGCCGATCGCCAGAACAAACGATACCACCATTGTCAAAGCCATCAGAAGATCCTCCTGCTTTTTGGCCTTCTTCTCCTCCGCTTCTGTCCGTTCCCGCGCTTCTTCTTCCTCTTCATAGAATCCTGCGGACCAGTTCAGCGTGCTCATTCCGAGTACCATGGAATCCACAAAATTAAACACACCGCGTATGAACGGAATCTTCGTAAGTGCCGACCATTTACCAGTGACACTTCTGTAGTTGTCTTTTTTGATCTCTATTTCTCCGTCAGGCTTCCTTACCGCAACTGCGTAAGTATCACGATTCTTCATCATGACACCTTCCAGAACTGCCTGCCCTCCAATATTGGATGATTTCATCTTATTTCCTTTCCATCATACAAATCCATGTAAACCTTATAGAGAAAACAGGCTGAGATTCTGAAAACCTCAGCCTGCTGATATCTTACAGTATGAAAGCTTCGATAAGCTTTCTTCCTATTCCGGATATTATTTAATTCCGTATTTCTTATTGAACTTATCAACACGGCCACGAGCCTGAGTTGCTTTCTGCTGTCCTGTGTAGAACGGATGACACTTAGAGCAGATTTCTACATGGATATCTTTGCTTGTAGATCCTGTTACAAATGTATTTCCGCAGTTGCAGGTTACAGTTGCCTGATGATATGCTGGATGGATTCCTTCTTTCATGATTTTCACCTCTTCTTAGTTTATTCGTTTTACGCGTTCAACGCGGCTAATTGTCTATAAACAGCTTTCTTATTGTAGCACACTTCATGTGCAAATGCAAGTTTTTTCATTTAAAATTATTAACCAAATTCTTAAATGCATTTCATTTTCTTGACCATCTGAACAAACTCGGCATTGTTCTTTGTCCGGTCAAACAGATTCAGGATATTGTCCACAGCTTCATCCGGCTTCATGCCGTTCAGTGCGCGGCGCATAATATCAACCGCCTCCTGCTCTTCTGTGCTGAGGAGCAGGTCATCTCTTCTGGTTCCGGATTTCGGAATGTCGATTGCCGGGAAGATTCTCTTCTCAGACAGCTTTCTGTCGAGAACAAGCTCCATATTACCGGTTCCTTTGAATTCCTCGTAAATCACATCATCCATCTTACTTCCGGTATCAACGAGCGCTGTGGCAAGAATTGTAAGGCTTCCGCCTTCCCTCATATTTCTGGCCGCACCGAAGAAACGCTTCGGCATATGGAGTGCAGCCGGATCCAGACCACCGGACAGTGTTCGCCCGCTTGGCGGAACAACCAGATTGTACGCTCGAGCCAGTCTTGTAATACTGTCCAGAAGGATCATAACATCTTTCTTATGCTCTACCAGTCTCTTCGCACGCTCGATTACCATCTCTGAGACTCTCTTGTGATGTTCCGGCAATTCATCAAATGTAGAATAGATCACCTCCACATTATCGCCTTCAATCGCTTCCTTAATATCGGTTACTTCTTCCGGTCTCTCATCGATCAGAAGAATCAGAAGATGAACCTCCGGATTGTTCTTTCTGACAGACAGTGCAACCTGTTTCAGAAGCGTTGTCTTACCGGCTTTCGGCGGCGACACGATCATACCTCTCTGTCCTTTTCCAATCGGGGACAGCAGATCCATAACACGCATGGAGGTGCTTGTCCGCCCTGTCTCAAGGCTCAGCCTCTTATTCGGGAAAATCGGTGTCATATCCTCAAAATTTCTCCGTTTTGCAGCTTCTGCCGGAGAAACGCCGTTGATCTGTGTCAGATACAGGAGTGCACTGAACTTTTCCTGCATTGTCTTCACTCTGGTGTTACCGGTCAGGATATCGCCCGTCTTAAGTCCGAACCTGCGGATCTGAGACGGAGACACATAAACATCATCCTCACCGGGAAGATAATTCTTGGAACGTATAAAGCCATACCCGTCCGGCATTACTTCCAGAATTCCATTTACGGTGCGTCCGCTGTCAAGTTGTTCAATATCCACGTTACTGCCCTGCTTCTCATTCTTGATCTCTTCCTTGACCTCTTTTGCATTTTCTTTATCATCTTCATTCAGCATCGCTTCGATGAGCTCCGCCTTCTTTAATGTAGAAATTCCTTTTAAACCTCTTGCCTTGGCAAGCTCTTTTAACGTAGCAAGCGGCAAAGATTCATACTTTTCTCGCGTCATGTTCTATATTACCTCCTCTAAAAATATTTATCATTCATATATCAAAATTATTAAGTAACCTATTCTTCTCTCAAGGGAAAATCTGTGGATATGACTTCAAATCGTTCACTGAATCAGCTATTACACGGTATATAGCCAAAAGGATGATTGAATATAGTATACCTTATTTTTTACAAATTGAAAAGCATTATTTTCAATTGCTTTACTCTCTCAAGAATGTTATCATAAGAAGTAAGTTTCAAAAACAAATATCTGAGCAGAATTTTACTGCCCAGTCGAGGAGGATAATGACATGTCAATAAGTGAAAAAGCATTGGAAATGCATGAAAAATGGAACGGTAAGATTGAAACAACTGCTAAATCACACGTGAATTCGCGCGAAGATCTGGCAATCGCCTACACTCCGGGTGTAGCTGAACCTTGTAAAGTGATCGCCAAAGATAAGGAAGCAGCTTACAAATATACGATAAAGGCAAATACGATCGCCGTAGTTTCTGACGGAAGTGCTGTCCTCGGTCTCGGAAATATCGGAGCCCATGCCGCTATGCCGGTTATGGAAGGAAAAGCGGTTCTCTTCAAAGAATTCGGCGGTGTCAACGCAGTTCCGATCTGTCTGGATACCCAGGACACCGAAGAGATCATTAAAACAGTGGTAAATATTGCGCCTGCATTTGGCGGTATCAATCTGGAAGATATCTCTGCACCGCGTTGTTTTGAGATTGAAAGCCGACTGAAAGAACTTCTTGATATCCCGGTCTTCCATGATGACCAGCACGGTACAGCCATCGTTGTGCTCGCCGGAATCATCAACGCACTCAAAGTAACCGGCAAGAAGATGGAAGAATGCAAGGTTGTGGTAAACGGTGCCGGCAGCGCCGGTGTGGCGATCACAAAGCTCCTTCTCACCTATGGTTTCCCGGATATCACCATGTGCGACATCAACGGAATCATTTCCGAGAATTCTCCGAATCTGAACTGGATGCAGCAGGAAATGGCGAAGCTCACCAACCTTTCCGGTGCAGCCGGAACACTTGCAGATGTCCTCAAAGGCGCCGATATCTTCGTCGGAGTTTCCGCACCGAACATTGTCACAAAAGAAATGGTTGCATCCATGAATCCGGATGCCATTCTTTTCGCAATGGCCAATCCGGTTCCGGAAATCATGCCGGATCTTGCCAAGGAAGCCGGTGCAAAGGTAGTCGGAACAGGACGTTCTGATTTCCCGAATCAGGTGAATAACGTCATCGCATTCCCAGGCATTTTCAAAGGTGCTCTGGAAGGACGTGCCACACAGATCACGGAAGAAATGAAGCTTGCAACTGCAAAAGCAATCGCCGGTCTTGTTTCAGACGAAGAACTGAACGAGAATAATATTCTTCCGGAAGCATTTGACCCGCGGGTGGCAGATGTTGTCAGCAAAGCGGTCAAGGCACTGATCTAATCGATGACGGAGCGGAGATTCTGGGGAGAAAAACGATATTTCTCCCTGGATTACTATCTGAAGACAACCTATGGCGAGAAGCTCTATAAGGTTTCATTAAACGGCGGCTGTACCTGTCCGAACCGTGACGGGACCTGCGGTGAACGGGGCTGCATCTTCTGCAGTGAAGGGGGTTCCGGAGATTTTGCCGCCTCGCCTGCCCTGACGATTCGGGAACAGCTCGAAGAAGGGAAAGCACTTATTCGGCGCAAACAGACCGGTAACGGATACATCGCCTATTTCCAGGCATACACGAACACCTATGCTCCGCTGGAACATCTCCGAAAGATCTTTTACGAGGCGATTCTGGAACCGGACGTAAGGATCCTTTCCGTCGCCACCAGACCAGATTGTTTAAGCGACGAGATTCTTGCACTTCTCGATGAACTGAATCGGATCAAACCGGTATGGATCGAGCTTGGGCTGCAGACCATCCATCCCGAGAGCGCGCGTTTCATACGTCGTGGTTACGATCTGAAAGTATTTGAAAATGCCGCAGAGGCATTGATACGACTTAACATTTCGGTTATCGTACATGTGATCCTGTTTCTTCCCGGAGAATCTCCTGCGCAGATGCTGGATACCATCCGATACTTGAACCGGATCCCCATTCAGGGTATTAAACTGCAGCTCCTTCACATATTAAAACATACGGATCTGGCAGATTATTATCAGGAACATCCCTTCTCCGTTCCTTCCATGGAAGAATACTTTGACGTTCTTGGTATGTGCATCTCCAATCTTCGTCCGGATATTGTAATACACCGGCTCACCGGAGACGGCCCCAAATCACTTCTGATCGAGCCGCTCTGGACCGGGAATAAAAGGCTGGTTCTGAACTCCATGCAGAAATACCTGAAAGGCAACGATATCTGGCAGGGAAAAGAGTATATTGATTTATAAGGAGGACGACATCATGTCTGAAACTTTCACACTATATAAACTGATCATTCTGTATATGCTGGACAAGGTGGATTTTCCGCTTACCAACGCACAGATTTCAGAATTCATACTGAACAAAGGATATACGACCTATTTCAAGCTTCAGCAGGCACTTTCCGAACTTACGGAAGCGGAACTTATCCGGGAAGAGACTTCCCACAACCGTACCCTTTATCATCTGACAGAAGACGGTGCCCAGTCCATCCAGTATTTCAAAAACAATATCTCCCGCTCTATACGAGAAGATATCGACAATTATTTACGCGAGAAAAAATATGATCTCAAAAATGAGGTTGCTGTAAAGGCCGATTATTACCGAAACACATCCCGGGAATTCTCAGTCAGATGCCAGGTTCTGGAAGACGAACTTCCTCTGATCGACCTGACGCTCTCTGTTCCAAGCGAAGCCGAAGCCGAAGCCATCGTCACAAACTGGCAGAAAAAGAATCAGGAAATCTATGCCTGGCTCATGGCAAATCTGCTGTAAGCCAATATAATACACAAAAAAACGGTGCCCGAATCCGGAGGTTTTGATCCATTGTCCTCCTTTTCGGACACCGCTTTTTTTATTCATTTACACGACTACACGAAAACAGATATAATTCCGTTCATCGATAAAATCCGTACTCACCGTAATCTCACCGCCGTACCGCTCACTGAGCAGCTTTGCATTATAAAGACCAAGTCCCCGCTTCCCGTCTTCACTTTTTGTAGAAAACCCTTTTTCAAAGAAACGTCCGATATTCTCCAGCTTGACATTCCTCATACGGTTTTTGATAGTGAAGACAACCCGGTCATTTTCGGAATCCAGTTCCATGATAACCCGGTTCAGTTCCTCCGTGCATGCTTCATAAGCATTATCAACCAGCGTTCCGATGATCTCGATCAGATGATGTTCGGATATCCCGGAGAGGATTTCCAGATTCTTCACCACGATTTCCGTCTTCACATAAGATGGTGCCCGCACGATCTTGCTGTATAAAAAGCCTGCAAGCACTTTATCACTGATCTTGAGGAGCGGAAGATACATCCGGTTCTCATCATCCTTCACTGCTTCCATGATATATTGTGACTGCCGTTCCACAAGCTCATCATAATTGTCCACCGTAAGATGCATGTTTAAAATGGCATTGATCTGGTTGTCGAATTCGTGCTGTCTCGCCCGGATCTCTTTCACCAGTTCCTCAAGCGGCTGAATGTAGAGTTGATACAGGCGCAGTTCCTGCTCTTTTTGCTGCATAATCAGATAATTCTTTCTCCAGTCAACGATTCCCCATATGATGACCACCACCATCAGAACGAACATGACAAATACCCGATAGTCAAAGGTCCCGCTGTACAGGAAATCCACGACCAGATAGACCGATACAAGCAATGCGATCACACAGAAAATACGGTATAAAAACTTTCTCACCCAATCAATCATTTATTATTCTCCCCATTTCCGCTTTATATGTCACGCCGATTTCAACTGTATCACTGCAGTTTCTCAATTTAATCACCCGATTCACGGTATCAATGTACTCAATCTCCTGCCGGTTCACGGCAAACATCCGGTGCGACTGCACAAACATTTCTTTCGGCAGCTTCTGCATCATCTGCTTCAGCGTTACATATGGTACTTTCCAGTTTTCACCCCTCATGTGAATGCAGATTCCGCGCGGAACTGCTTCAATATAGCGAATGTCCTGACATTTCACCTGATAGTTAATTCCATCCTTTTTTACGATGACTGTCCTCGGCTCCTCCTGTTTTTTATTCACAAGTACTTTTCTTACGACTTCCTCCACCTGTGTACGATCAAAAGGCTTCATAATATATTGATAGCAATGCAGTTCTCGATACGCCTGCATCTCCATTGCTCCCACGGAAGTCACCATCACGATCGGTGTAAACATATACTGGAATTTTTCTCTTACCTCTCTGGCGAAGATAATTCCTCCGATATCCTCTTTCCGGCTTCCGCTTAAGTTTACATCCAGAAGAAAAAGACCATATCGGATATTTTCTTCCAACAGGTCTTTCGCTTCCTTATATGAGGAGGCGGCATGGACCTGAATCTCGGCCGAATACTCATTCAGAATACGGATGAGCGCTTCCATCGAAGCGTGTTCATCTTCCAGAATCAGCACATGTATCATATCCAGCACCTCCCACTCTTCTCTATTCAACTGTCTGCTCTATTCGGAAATAATTTCCTTCGCGCTCTTAACCAGACCTGCAAGTCCCTGGATCTCTGACGGAATGATGATTTTGGTCGCTTTTCCGTCCGCTGCCTTCTCGAAAGCCTCCAGACTCTTGATCCGAAGAACTGCCTCATCGGCCCCCGCTTCACGGAGGAAACGAATACCGTCTGCATTTGCCTGCTGCACTTTGAGGATTGCTTCTGCTTCACCTTCGGCTTCCTTGATCCTCTTTTCCTTCTCTGCTTCCGCCTGAAGGATCGCCGCCTGCTTCTCAGCCTCCGCTTTCAGAATTACAGATTCCTTCTCACCTTCTGCAACAAGGACGGTAGATTTCTTCTCTCCTTCTGCTCTCAGGATTGCTTCACGACGTTCACGTTCCGCCTTCATCTGCTTCTCCATCGCATCCTGGATCGCTGCCGGTGGAATAATGTTCTTCAGCTCCACGCGATTGACCTTGATTCCCCACGGATCCGTTGCCACATCAAGAGATGCTCGCATCTTTGTATTGATCGTCTCTCGGGATGTCAGTGTCTGGTCCAGTTCCAGTTCACCGATGATATTTCGAAGTGTTGTTGCCGTCAGATTCTCAATTGCCATAATTGGATTTGCCACACCATAGCAGTACAGCTTCGGATCTGTAACCTGATAGAATACAACGGTATCAATTCGCATCGTTACATTATCTTTCGTGATAACCGGCTGTGGATCAAAATCAACGACCTGTTCCTTCAGATCGACTCTTCTTGCAACGCGGTCGATCAGCGGAAGTTTAAAATGAAGCCCTACACTCCAGGTCGCCTGATACGCACCAAGCCGTTCTACGACCAGCGCCTTTGCCTGCGGAACGATCTTCACACAAGAGATCAATACCAGTAAAATAATCACAAAAATCGTTGCTAAAATAATGAATCCCATATTAAACCTCCTTGTATCGTCTGACTATTAATTTAACTCCGGAAATATCAACCACTTTTGCAATGGTTCCGGCTTCCAGGATCTCTTCATCCTTCTCCGATCGCACCGTCCATTCCTGCCCATTGACCACCGCCATTCCGGTCTGGCTTATGTTGTCCACTCTTTCGGCAATCCGGATCGTCTTGCCGATGATTCCTTCATAGTTGGTCTTCTCTCTCCTGCTGTTGATGCATTTCACCGCGAACGGTCTCGTGAAAAACAACAACAGAAACGTGACTGCAAAAAACGCGACGACCTGAACAAGAAACGGAAATTTCAGAATGTTCAGAATCAGCGCCACAAGCGCGCCTCCGGCAGCCCAGATACTGGTCAGTCCCACCGTAATGATCTCGACTACCAGAAGGATGATCAGAAGAACCAGCCATGCAATGGTAATATAACTGTCTTCCAGTACCATCTCATCACTTCCTTCCTGTTGCATACATCGTATCAGAGTTTCCCCCGATGTTCAACTGATATTGCGTGAATCGGGCGATTTCCTGTTTCAATGAAGTGTCCTGGCTATTTTTCATGAAGCCAGCGCATATGTTCCTTGATCTTTGCTTCATAACCGTTATCTCCGGGTTCATAGAACACCTCTCCTTTGATCTCATCCGGAAGGTACTGCTGTTCTACATAGTGCTTCGGATAATCATGCGCGTAACGATATCCCACACCATGTCCCAGATTTTGGGAGCCCTTATAATGCGCATCCTGCAGATGCGGCGGAACCGTCGTTTTCACCCGTTTTACGTTATCCATGGCTGCAGAAACGGCATTGTATGCCGCATTACTCTTTGGTGCAGTCGCCACATACAGCACCGCCTGTGACAAGATAATCTGTGCCTCCGGCATTCCGATCCGCTCTACAGCCTGAGCCGCAGAAACGGCAACCGTAAGAGCCATGGGGTCTGCATTTCCCACATCTTCCGACGCACAGATCATGATCCGGCGGGCAATAAACTTGATATCTTCTCCCGCATACAGCATTTTGGCCAGATAATAAACTGCCGCATCCGGATCAGACCCTCGCATGCTTTTGATAAATGCCGAGATCGTGTCATAGTGGTTATCGCCGGTCTTGTCATACCGCACAACCCGCTTCTGAATACACTCCGAAACCACATCCAGCGTAAGATGAATCCATCCGTCATCGCTCCGGCTTGTAGTCAGAATCCCCAGTTCCACTGCATTTAATGCAAGTCTCGCATCTCCTCCCGACAAATCGGCCAGAAAATGCAGCGCGTCTTCGTCGATCTTTGCATGGTAGCTGCCCATTCCCTTCTGACTGTCCTTCACCGCTCTCAGGATCAAAGTTTCAACATCCTCCGTGGAAAGCGGCTTTAATTCAAAAATACTGGAGCGAGAGATCAGCGCACTGTTTACTTCAAAATATGGATTTTCCGTTGTGGCCCCGATCAGGATCAGGGTTCCGTCCTCCACAAAAGGAAGCAGATAATCCTGCTGGCTTTTATTGAAACGATGGATCTCATCCACAAACAGAATCGTCTTTCTCTGATACATGCCGTAAATTTGTTTTGCTTTGTTTACGACCTCTTCCATATCTTTTTTCCCGGCCACCGTAGCATTGATCTGCGTAAATTCGGCGCTTGTCGTATTTGCAATCACTTTCGCGAGCGTCGTTTTCCCCGTTCCGGGCGGGCCGTAGAAAATCACCGAGCTCAGTTTGTCCGCCTTGATCGCACGGTATAACAGTTTGTCCTTCCCGATAATATGCTGCTGTCCAACCACTTCTTCCAGCGTCGTCGGCCGCAGTCTGGATGCGAGCGGAGATTCTTTCTCTTTATTTGTCTCTCTCATATATTCAAACAGATCCATTTTCCATCTCTCCTTTGTATTCTACACAAGTCCTGCCAACTCACGTATTACTTCCCCTGCAATCAGAAGCCCTGCCACCGGAGGGGTAAAGGAAATGCTCCCCGGTATGCTTCTTCGTACTCCGGCATCTTCCCCTGTATCCCTACCCGAAGTATCAATCGGCTTCTCTTTCGAGTATACCACTTTTAAATGGCCGATACCACGATTCTTCAGTTCCTTTCTCATCACTTTACAGAGCGGACAGACACTGGTCTTTGTGATATCCGTTATCTCAAACATCTCCGGATGAAGTTTATTCCCGGTCCCCATACTGCTGATGATCGGTATTCCACGCTTTCTTGCCTCACATACCAGTGTCAGTTTTGCCGTCACTGTATCGATCGCATCTATGATATAATCCGGTCGTTCATCCAATATGTCCCCCAGATTATCGGTCAATACAAATCGCTCATAGGTTCTGACCCGAATCTCCGGGCAAATATCCGCGATTTTCTCTTTCATGACCTCTGTTTTATATCGTCCTTCCGTGCTGTGCAGTGCAATCGACTGGCGATTGATATTCGTAAGCGATACAGTGTCATTATCGATCAAAATCAATGTTCCGACCCCGGATCTCGCCAGCGCCTCCACACAGTGTGAACCGACGCCTCCGATTCCGAATACCATAACCGAAGCCTTTTTCAATCGTTCCATGCCATCCGTCCCCAACAAAAGTTCTGTTCTTGAAAATTCATTTATCATACTCTTTCATCTTTCCTAATTTAATATCAGTTCATCCACCGTCACAAATTCATAGCCTTCCTTCCGGAGCAGGTCTATGATCCGAAGCGCGGCATGTACCGAAGATTTGTAACAGTCATGTAAGAGAATCATATCATTTTCCCGCACATCCGTCACTACTTTATTTACAATTTCATCCTCATTCTCCGTCGTCCAGTCCAACGGATCTACAGTCCACAGAACGGGAATGACATTCATCTCCTTTTCCAGATCCTTCTGCCAGGCACCAAACGGAGGCCGCATGTATTCCGTGGGACGGCCGGTAATTCTTTCCACAGCCTGACTCGTCTTCTCGATCTCTTCTTTTGCTTTTACACTGTCGATCCTCGTGATCTCCACATGATTATACGTATGATTCCCGACAATATGACCTTCTTCATACTCCCTTTTCACCAGTTCCGGATAGCGTTCTACATTGAGGCCGATCACGAAAAAAGTTACTTTTACCCCTCTTTCTTTCAGACCGTCCAGCAAAAGCGGCGTACACGACGGGTGGGGTCCGTCATCAAATGTCAGTGCGATTTTCATTTTTTCTTCTTTCATTTCCTGTACTGCATCTTCCCTGCTGCCGGTTTCCTGCGATCTGCCCTCCCAGATTCCCAGTGCCGTAAACAGCAAAATCATATAACAAATGGTGCAAACAGACTTCCATAACCGGTATTTCAAGCTCCCACCCCGTTTTCCATATTCTCTCTAATATATGAAAATCTCTGATTTCCTATACCTCGGGCATTTCTCTTATTGCAATATACATATTCAATGTTATAATATCAGATAGGTTATCGATACAAAGGAGGAAAATCATGTCAGATTCGACAGGAAAAGAGAATAAAATGGGGGTCATGCCCATACCGAAACTACTGTTCACAATGTCACTTCCTATCATACTTTCCATGCTGGTACAGGCACTTTACAATATTGTTGACAGCATGTTTGTTGCCCGGCTGAATGAAAATGCACTTACCGCCGTTTCACTCACATTTCCCATACAGAACCTGATAATCGCGGTCGCATCGGGTACCGGCGTCGGGATCAACTCACTTCTCTCCAGGAATCTGGGCGAGAAGAACTACGAGGCGGCTGACCGTGCTGCATCCAACGGCTTATTTCTTGGATTTATGAGTTCCCTGGCGTTTGCTGTTCTTGGCGGCCTTTGCTCAGGTGTTTTTTTTCATATTCAGACAACCGATCTGCAGATCGTCCGCTACGGCACACAGTATATGCGAATCATTACGATCTGTTCCATCGGCATTTTCCTGCAGGTTACTTGTGAGAGGCTGCTTCAAGCCACCGGGAAAACGTTCTATGCTATGATCACTCAGGGAACCGGTGCCATTATCAACATCATTTTAGATCCGATTCTGATCTTCGGGTTGTTCGGTTTTCCAAGACTTGAGGTGGCAGGTGCCGCAGTTGCCACGATTATTGGTCAGATGATTGCAGCGGCAATGGCTCTGCTTTTTAACATTACGAAAAACAAAGATATTCATATTCATTTGAAAGGCTTTCGTCCAAACCGTACTGTCATTCTAAATATTTATACAGTCGGGATACCTTCGATTATTATGATGTCCATCGGTTCTGTCATGACGTTTGGCATGAATAAGATTTTATTGATGTTCTCTTCAACAGCAGCCGCTGTATTCGGAGTTTATTTTAAACTTCAAAGCTTTATCTTCATGCCGATCTTCGGTCTGAATAACGGAATGATACCGATCATCGCGTTTAATTACGGTGCGCGTCAGAAAAAAAGAATTCTGCACACGATATGGCTCAGTATCTGCACTGCTGTTACGATTATGCTCTTTGGGCTGGTACTCTTTCAGTGCTTTCCGGATGTCATGCTCCGCATGTTCGATGCTTCTGACCGGATGCTTGAAATCGGCATCCCTGCTCTGCGGATCATCAGCCTCAGTTTTATTTTCGCCGGATTCTGTATCGTATCAGGTTCGGTATTTCAGGCCCTCGGGAACGGCATGTACAGTCTGATCGTCTCTGTTGCAAGGCAGTTATGTGTTATACTGCCTGTTGCCTATTTATTTGCCCGGCTTTTCGGGTTAAATCAGGTGTGGTGGGCAATTCCGATCGCTGAACTTGTGTCGGTCGTACTTTCCGCCTGGTTCCTGAGGCGCATTTATCTCCAAAAAGTCAACCCGCTGTAGTACGATATATAAAAAAATGATATTCCAAAAACAACTTGGTTTCTGGGATATCATTTTTTATACTCCTAAAGTGCTTTGTGGTACAGCATCTCAATATCTTTCTGTGTAGATTGTCTCGGATTTGCCAGAATATTTCCGCTCTTCATTGCATCTGCTGCCATCTGCGGGATCTTGTCTTCTGTCACCCCTACATCGGAAAGTCTGGAAGGAATACCAAGATCCTTCAGAAGCTCGCGCGCTTCGTCAACCAGCATCTCCGGCACAAAATCGACAACCGGTTCGCTTTCCTTGCTGATGTAATTGTAGATCTTCTCATAACGTCCGTGATCTGCAAGTGCGTTGTATTCTACAATCGTCGGAAGCAGGATGGAATTTGCTACTCCGTGCGGCACATGGAAAAATGCGCTGACCGGATGACTCATCGCATGTACATTACCCAGACGTGCCCATGCAAATGCAATTCCTGCGAACATACTTCCTGACATCATTGCGCAGGCTGCTTCTTCATCCTGTCTGTTTGCGACAAAACGGCGGATATTTGCTCCAATCAGTTCCATCGCTTTTTCTGCCATTGCATCGGAAAATGGAGATGCATCGCGGGATGTATATGCTTCCCATGCGTGGATCAGTGCATCCACACCACAGGACGCCGCGATGGATGCCGGCGCTGTCATAATAAGTTCCGGATCGAGAAGTGCATAACTCGGAATCAGTTCATAACTGAATACCGTCAGTTTGTAGTTCCTTGATGTATCTGTGATAACAGAGAAAGCGGTCACTTCACTTCCCGTTCCTGCTGTAGTCGGGATCGCAATGATCGGCACAATCTTGCCCGGTACCTTGTGCGCTCCTTCATATTCTGTGATCTGTCCGCCGAATTTTGCAAGTACACCGACTGCTTTTGCAACGTCCATCGGGCTTCCTCCGCCAAGTGCCACAATACTTGTCGCTTCCGCTTCCTGATATGCTTTTACTGCCGCATTCACGGTATCCACGGAAGGATTCGGCTCTACATCCAGAAATTCTGCCACCTCAATTCCGGATGCCGTAACAATACTCCGCACCTTTTCAACCACTCCCAGCTTCTCAAGTCCCCTGTCAGAAACCAGCAGCATTTTAGCCGATCCGTTTTTTTTCAGCAATTCCGGAAGTCTCTTTAAACTTCCCATTCCAAAAATAATATCCTGTGGTACTGTAAACGTAAAATTCTTCATTTTTTCCGCTCCTTTTCTAAAAAAAGGGCGGAACTGCTTCTTCACAGTCTCGCCCTTGAGATTTACTCAAACAGCATATACCCTGACGCCTTTCTTTGTCAAGCTATTTCCTTTTATTCTCTTTCTTTTTCTTCTTGATCTTTTTTCTCACACTATAGCCAAAAGTTCCCAGTAGTCTTCCAAGACTGAAATACTGCCCGTGGACGTAAACCAGCGGCTTTGTCTTCTCAAGCGCGAACCGGTTCGACTCGTCCATGTAGGCATCATCCACATGAACCGCAAGGACCTCTGCCAAAAACATATGATGTGAACCAAGTTCTTCTTTTTTTACCACTCTGCATTCAATATTGACCGGACTTTCCTTGATCAACGGTGCTTTTACATACTGCGCTTCATCCGGAGTCAAATGCATTTCTTTAAATTTGTCCACATCTCTTCCGGAACGCACACCGCAATAATCGCTGGCCTTTGCAAGATCCTCATTCGTCAGATTGATGACAAATTCTCCTGTCTCATCTATCATATGATAAGAATACCGTTCCGGCCGCACGGAAATCGATACCATCGGAGGGTTCGTACAAATCGTTCCTGCCCATGCAACCGTAATGATATTATTCTTCCCGTCCTTGTCCGATACACTGACCATGACCGCCGGTAACGGATACAGCATATTTCCTGCCTTCCAAGTCTGCTTCGCCATAATTTTCTCCCCTGCTGTCCTATTTCTGCTGCAGATAACCTACCAATGTCGGAATAAACTGTTTCTTGCGGGACACAACATCCTTAAGAAGTACCCGTTCGGTATCCTCCGGCATCTCCCAGGCCTCCAGGATCCTTGCTTTTGCCCCTTCGCCACAGCACATCAGTTCCGTTGATTCCTCGAGAATATTTGTCAGCATCAAGAATACCATATCCAGATGCTGATCGACTCTGGCTACTTCCAGATAATCGGTAAGACGTTCTCTTACATCATCCAGCTCTTCCTGATTCATCGAAGTGATCTGGCCGACACCAAATGATACTCCGTTGGCATTGAATACTTTGAAATCCTGGAAACAGATCTCTTCTTCTGTCTTCTCACGCAGATTGCTGCCTGCATTGAACATCGCCTTTGCATGCTCTTCCATATTAATTCCCGCAATCTGTGCCAGAGCAGCAGCCGCCGCCTGATCCACCATCGTACATGTCGGAGAACGGAACAGTAATGTATCCGATAAGATCGCCGAACAAAGCAGTGCTGCGATCGTCTTATCTACCGTAACACCATTCTCCTGATACATCTGATAAACAATGGTCGCCGTACATCCCACCGGCTGATTGCGGAAGAATACCGGCCCGATCGTCTCCATACTTCCCAGTCTGTGGTGATCAA
The DNA here is from genome assembly GCF_052066395.1 of Bariatricus sp. HCP28S3_A4. Taxonomy (NCBI): domain Bacteria; kingdom Bacillati; phylum Bacillota; class Clostridia; order Lachnospirales; family Lachnospiraceae; genus Bariatricus; species Bariatricus sp. HCP28S3_A4. The sequence continues at coordinate 66,152 of NZ_JBQHSE010000001.1, forward strand.
TGATCTCCAGGATATCCGCCTCTTCAATTCCGTCCACCGCCTGAGATTTTTCATTGTGATCCACCAGAATCACCTGTTTCTTTCTGGAACTCATCAACCGACGTCTGGAAAGGAAACCGCGAAAATGTCCCTGGTTATCAAGAATCGGAAAATCACGGTATTTCTTCTTCGCCATAACTTCCTTGACATCGTCTACATAATCCGACATGTGAAATGTCTCCAGATTATCCTTACTCATGAAATACTTAACCGGAATACTCTGGTTGATCAGCCTTGCCGCTGTAAATGTATCGTGCGGTGTCTGAATCACCACAATATCTCTCTCCATTGCCATCTTCTTAATTGTTCTCGATATTTCCGCTCCCTGACAGATGACCAGACAGCTGGCATCCATCTCGATCGCGCAGAGCTGGGATTCATAACGATTTCCGAGAATGACCAGATCGTCTTTCTCAATAATATTTTCCATCATATCCGGACTGGACGCTGCAATAATCACTTTCCCCTTCAGAAAATAACCGTGTTCATTCCCTGTCACAATCGTTCCGTCCAGCGTATTCACGATATTGCGATACTGCGTTCTCGCGGTCGACAGAATATGACTGTCATACACCTCCATGTAGGATGTCGCAATATCTCCGATCGTAATCAATCCTTCCAGCCGGTCATTTCTGGTAACCGGAAGGGTGCGGATATTCTCCTGCTTCATCCGCGTCCACGCCTCACGGATCGATGCATTGGACCGGACACCTTCAATCTGACGGATATCCATATCCTTAACCTGCAAATGCACATCTCCAAGATATCCCGGGACTTCTACGCCAAATCGATCGAGTACGTAAGCCGTTTCCCCGTTCAGCTCACCGGCACGTTTTGCCACATACTCCTCCCCGGTCATTTCTCTTTTTAAATTCGCATATGCAATCGCAGAACAGATGGAATCCGTGTCCGGATTCTTATGTCCGATAACATACGTTTTTTTCACTTTTCTATTTTCCATTTCTACCACTTCCTTGTTTTCATACTACTTACTATTGTCAGAATGCCATTTTTTGCTCATTTCGTCAACCATATTTTCCAAAATAATACATTCTCATAAAACGTTCTTCCATATTTTGATAATTTTTTGTTCCGATTCTACCAAAAACATGGTATACTAAAATATAAAGCGACCTTTTGTACAACAAAAGAGTAAACGAACTGAGGTAGAGGTGGAATTATGGATAACGAACAGTTAATGGAAAACACAGAGAGCATGGCAGATTATGAGGAACATTTCGATGATGCAAATCCATGGAACATCGTAAAGGATTATCTCGAGAAGGGTACAGTACTCCATGTAACAATTGAAGGAATCGTAAACGGCGGAGCGATCGCTATGGTAGAAGGCATCCGCGGATTCATCCCGGCTTCCAGACTTTCTCTTTCTTATATTGAAGATTTGGAATCCTATCTGTTAAAAGAAGTTGATGTCAAAGTCATCGAAGCTGACCAGGCACAGGGACGTCTGATCCTGTCAGCCCGCGAGATTCTGAGAGAACAGGAAAAGAAAGCCAAAGAAGAACTGCTTGCTTCTGTAAAAGTCGGAAGCGTTCTGAAAGGTAAAGTAGAATCTCTTCAGACTTACGGAGCATTCATCCGTCTTGAAAACGGTCTCTCCGGTCTGGTACACATCTCACAAATCAGTACCCAGAGAATCAAATCTCCTGACCAGGTACTCAAAGTTGACGATGAAGTAGACGTAAAAGTAATCGGTATCAAGGAAGGCAAGATCAGCCTGAGCATCAAAGCTCTTATGGAAGAAAAGGAATCTGAAGAAGAGCCGGAAGAAAAGATCGAACTTCCGAAATCTGAAGCAATCGGAACCAGCCTCGGAGACTTATTTAAAAATCTGAAACTTTAATAATTTTAAAGAAGTTGTTACTTTGCAAAACATTTTTCGACAAAGACCAACAAATGAAACGAGTATCCCATGAGGAATCTGTACTGTAAAAGTACTGATTTTCATGGGATACTCGTATTTATAATACTCTGTTAATCTTCCCCTTGATTCCAAGCAATTTTCCATCTATCTGATATAAGAAATCAAGAAAACGTATTTGAAAGCTTCCTGGTCCGTGGCTGTCTTCTGCCGCCAATTCTCCCGCAATCCCCATTACCGCAGCTCCCAAGAGAACCGCATGGATCATCTTAATTTCGCAGGTATTCTGCGCCGTGCTTACGTGAACTCCACCCAGATAAGTGCTGCACACTGCTCCCAGCATACAGCCGGTACCGGTAATCTCCGACATCATCGCATCTCCATTTTCCACCGCATATGCTTCCGCTGCATCTACGATCAGATCAGTCTTACCACTTGCAAGGATAACCGCTCCGGTTCTTTTAGCCATACTTTGAAAACACTCTATTACCTTTTCCAGATTCTCCGGTGTCAGTGTATCCTGTATTCCTGCATCGATACCGATACTGTGAGACTCTTCCCCCGCCATTTCCAGTATCTCAGACATATTTCCTTTCAAAACAGAAATGGTTCCCGTTTGCAACAGCTCGCTTGCATATTCTCTGCGCAGATCACTGCAGGCAACCCCGACCAGATCGAGGAGCACGGGAATCCCTTTCTTATTAGCTGCTGCGAGTGATCTCTTCATGGATTCCATTCTTACATCTGTGATATTTCCCAAATTCAGCATCAGCGCCTGTGCTGTCTCTGTAATCTGCTCCACTTCCCGCGGATGTTCTGCCATGATCGGTCTTCCGCCTGCGGCAAGAACCACATTTGCACAGTCATGAATTGAAATCGGGTTTGTAATGCAGTGGATCAACGGCCGTATTTTTTTAACGAGCTTCTGAAGCGCCATCATTTTTTGAAGATTTTGTATGCTTTCTGTCATAAACTTTCTCTCCCAGACTCATTTGGAATTTTGCAAGCAATCCGGCTTTACTTAAGGTTTTCAGGAAGAAATATGCAACCGTTCCGCCCATCAGTGTAGCTCCCAGAAACATGGGCGTATAGAAGAATGCGTTCAGTCCTTCTCTTCCCATCAGAAATGCCATCACCGGATAAGATACAATCGAACCGATGATCCCGGTTCCAAATACCTCTCCAATCACTGCGCAGATGATTTTCCCTCCGGAAAGCCGATAAAACACACCGGACAGAAACGCACCAAACACTGCACCCGTCAGCGCAAGAGGCGGAATTCCCATAAACATCATACGGATGACTCCGATCAGTGTCGCACAGAGCAGAGAATACCACGGTCCCATCAGAACCGAACATACAATATTTACCAGATGCGCCGTCGGACACATCCCCTCAATCCTGAGAATCGGAGAAATCACAACCCCGATCGCCACCATCATTGCCAGCATAATCATCCGGAAAATCTTTACTCTCGTCTTATCCATTTTTTCAAGTCCTTTCCCTAACCTTTTCTCATCCTTTTATATACGAATATCGTGAACATTCTTTGGTATCCTTCCGCATCCGAAGCTTTTAAACACCCTTCGTCGTACTTCCGAATCCACCGTTTCTCACTTCATCGGTGTCATCATCCACCGTGATCCCATACTCCACGAAGATTCCCTGCATAAAGCCGGTTCCCTTCGCTATTTCCAACGTTTTTCCTTCATTGGAATCATTCGTCAGTTTTGCAAAAATATGCCCTTCATTATCGGAATAAAAATAATCACTGTCAATGATTCCTACCGTATTATTGAGCTGCAGCCTGTATTTAAATCCAAGCCCACTTCTCGGATAGCATTTCAGCACCCATCCGTCTTCCATTTCAACCCGGATGCCGGTAGGAATCTTGACCGTCTTTCCCGGTTCCAAAACAAACGTATCCGGTGCATAAAAATCATATCCTGCACTCCCTGATGTTGCTCTCTTTGGAAGGCGGATCTCTTCATAGAGTTTCTGTATCTCTTCTCCTGAAATATCTTCTCCAAATGTGTCCTTCCAGCTTTCGGCAAACTGTTCGGCACTTACTTTGTGAAATTTTGCAATTCTTCTCATCTGTCTCTTCTCCTGTTTCACATTATTACGACCTATACCCGTCAAGTTTCAAACCTGCTAATTCTCATCATAATCAGGGCAATGCAGAACCGGCACTGTATCCGTTTCTGCCGCCAGTGTTCTCTGTACATCGATCACTCTTTGATTACTGCTTCCTTTCCAACAAAGAAGCGGATCCTTTTTGGCAAATACAAATTCACCGTCCACCAACACATCCAGATACCTCACGATTTCCATGCGGCGTACCTCTTCCCACGTAGAACCCGTATACAGCCAGATTGTTTTCTCCGGAAATGTCTCCCGGATTTCTTTTGACAGTTCTGTCACATCATTTACATTTGCAATATGAAGCGGATCGCCTCCGCTGAAGGTGATACCGCTCACATAATCCTTTTTCAATTCTTCAAACAGTTCCGCCTTTGCAGACTCGTCAAAGTAAAGTCCGCCGTTCGGATCCCATGTGACCGGATTGTGACAGTCCTTACAGCAGTGACTGCAGCCTGCCACCCACAATACGACCCGAAGTCCGTCCCCGTTGAGCATATCATCTTTTGTTATATTGTGGTAACGCATCTACATACTTTTCCTTTCCGCAATTTCCGCCATCTTCGCATCGTTCAGACGCGTATCTCCTTTGACTCTTGAATAAGAAAGATATCCATTCATCCGATCGATCTTGGTCAGATTATTACTTCCGCATACCGGGCAGACATCCATCGCAAGTTCTTCATGACCGCAGTCATCACAATATGCAAGCGATAGATTTACGCCTTCATAAAATCCCATATCCATCGCACGACGTACCAATGACTTGATTGCTTCCACGTTATAATTGATCGGATATTTCACATACTGGATCTTTCCACCGTTGCACAGATCCCAAAATCTATTCTCCAGATCCTGCTTCTGGATCGGAGTGATATCTTCGGTCACATGGCAATGGAAACTGTTGCTCACATACGCACGATCCGAAACATTTTCCACAATACCGTATTTCTTACGGAACTGCTGTACCTGAACGCCACAAAGATTTTCTGCCGGAGTGCCGTAGATCGCATACAGATGCCCATCCTCTTTCTTGAACTCCTGCACCTTTTTATTGATATATTCCAATGTTTCCAGTGCAAACTCCCCGTCTTCCACCAGAGACTTTTTATTATACAGCTGCTGCAGCTCATTCAGCGCCGTGATTCCAAAGGATGCTGTCGCCGATTTGAGAAGTGGCTTGATCTTATCATGCGGTTTCAGATGACCGCCATAAAATCCACCCTCACAGTATGCCAGCGGATTGGTTGACGCACGCAGCTCGCCGAGATAATCATAGGTACGAATATGCAGCTTCCGAATCAATTCCAGATAATAATCCAGCACTTCAAAGAAATCCCGGTTCTCCTGCCTTGATTTTGCAAGGATCATCGGAAGATGCAGACTGACTGCCCCGATATTAAACCGCCCGACAAAGACCGGTTTGTCATCATCATCTGCCGGATTCATTCCGCCTCTTTCATACCACGGTGAAAGGAACGCCCTGCATCCCATAGGGCTTACGATCTTCCCATATTTCTTGTACATACTTGGAACATACCCTTTTCCGGTAAGGCTCAGCCAATCAGGATACATCGTTTTTCTCGAACATTCAATCCCGGCTTCAAACAGATCCTCCGCCGGAGCTCCCGGTCCATGAAGCTTCTCATCATACAGAAATACAAGTTTCGGGAATAATACCGGCTTTTTATGTCCGGCCTTACCCTGACCGTTCTTGCGAACCTCCAGCATAGTTTTCGTAATCAGCTTTCCATATTTACTGATATTCGTTCCACTCGTCACGGTGATGAACGGATAGTCCCCGCGGCTTGATGAAACAGAGTTGAATTTATATTCCCATCCCTGGAAGCCCTGCTCCATCTCTTTTTCAAGATCCTTCCACGCTACTTCCTGTGCGGCCTCTTCCGGAAGCCCCAGTGAACGATATTTTTCAAGATGTAATTTATGTGACTTCTCGGCATATGGCTCCAGGATCTCATCCACACTCGGCACCGTAAATCCTCCGTACTGCTGGCTTGCAGCGCTCAGCACAATATCTCCGATCACATCAAAGGCTGTGTCCAGTGTCTTGGGTTCATTATACCACAGATTTCCCATCTCGAACCCTCCGGTCAGAACATTTTTCACATCAAACAGGCAGCAGTTCATCGTATCCCTGCGCGCTGACATATCGTGAATATAAATATACCCTTCCCGGATCGCCTGAAGCTCCTCCACAGTCAGGAAAAATTTCTTATAAAGCTCTTTGTTCAATTCATTGAAAATCAGACTTCTCTTCGTAGACACCAGCGCACTGTCCGTATTACTGTTCTCCTTATCCCCGATGTACATGATCGACTGGCTCTTCCGGTAAACCTCATCCAGCATGTGCACAAAATCCTGCTTATAATTCCGGTAATCCCGGTAACTCTTTGCCACGATCGGATTCACTTTCTCCAGAGCGCCTTCCACCACATTGTGCATCTGGGCAATCTGAATCTCCTTCACTCCCAGCTCAAGGACCTTCTCTTCCACAAACCGGCAGATGAACTGAATGTCTTCCTCCGTAAACTGAATCAGGGCACGATAGGCAGATTTATTGACAGCCACAACGACTTTCTGTACATTAAATTCTTCTTTCGTTCCGTCCTTCTTGATCACTCTGACATCCTTCAGATCCATAAATCGTCTCCTTTCTACTATATATTGTGTTTGTTGTATTATTTTAAAACAATATTATGTGCTTTATTTTGCTTTTCTATTTTACCATTTCTCCCGGATTAAGTCAATGTTCTTGTATTTACTGCTCCAAATATAAACATGAAAAAGTTAATGTACGCTCTTGGCACGTAGCCCGCAGTAAATGCTGGCTACTGTGTGAAAAGTAACATGAAAAAACAGACATTCCACGTATGAACACGAAACATCTGCTTTTTCTAAATCCCCCTATCCTTTAAATTATCCACAGTTTCGACCATAATCTGATGATCCTATTCCGGCTGCTCGGCCTCCTGTTCAGGTAGCACGATTCCACAGCAGGTGAATGACCCGAATCCTGCGGATGCAATAATATTTCCACAGACCGGACATACTCCTTCTGCGTAAGTTTTTTCTTTTCTCTCAGTTCTTTTCTTGTTTTTCCGATTACATATCCCATTTACATTTACCTCTCTTTGCTGTTTTTTCATAGCTTTATTGTATCTTCCATTTAAAAAAACAGCAACCTACGAAGCGTAGAGCAACTGTGTGCCAGGCAACCATGAGACTTCCTTCTATTTTTTTCTCCTCACGAACCGGATCTTACACACCTCATCCCCATTCGCAATCGTCGCGGGCAGATCCAGCTCGCATCCGAAACTCTCCGCAATTCCCCTGTCACCACACATCGCATGATCACAGAGCACCCGGATTTCCTCATCCGTACATCCCTGCTTCTGCCACGCTTTCACCAGCGGACAATAATGAAAATCAATATCCAGATGATCATCTGTACACTGCTTGATATCCATCTCAAAAACCCACTGTGCAAACTTCGAAAACAACGTTTTCTTCAGCCCCTTCAGCGAATCCCTGCCGCCTGCCTTCTTTCGCAGATTTGCTCCCTGATAAAGACCACATCTGCGGATCGCATCCGGCGCATACTCCTTCGAATCCAGCCCTTTCTTCTTCGCCTCATCACAAAGCAAATACATCCAAAGCGCCCGGTGCTCCAACTGCTCCCTGATCGCAACAATAAGAGGATTCTTAATCTTTGGTTCATTTTTAATACTCATCTCTTCTTCCTCCTTCACTCCAATAGTTCATCTAAAGATTTTAACAATCACACACAACACCAGATAAATAACCGGAATATCTGCCTTCAGTTCTTTTGCCTTCTCTCTCAAATTCACTTTCCTATCCTCACCATCCCCTCCCTCATCCCACCAGCACCAGGGGCCCTCGCCCCAACAAACTCTCCCTCAACCTCCCCTCCCTCATCCCACCAGCGCCAGGGGCCCTCGCCCCGCACGCGCGTCCCCCAAACAACCGTACGTAGAGTCCTTGGGAAGTACCAGCCCGCGCAGATGTTCGGTAGGGATTACGGAGGTTAAGCGAAGCGCGGTGGAAATCCGTGCCAAAAATGTTAGGGCCCGAGGTGGGCGACCCATTGGTCAACCATCTCGGACCCTTACAGTTTTGTGCACTAGTTCCACCGCAGCGCAGCCTCGGAGTAATCCCTACCGAACATCTGCGCGGGCGTCCCTAATTCCCACACTCAATACTTATTTCATTAAACATCTTCAATATCTCATCCACCGGCATCTTCGCCTTCTCTTCCCCGCTCTTATCAATCACGCACTCACCCTGGTGCATCATAATAAGCCGGTTTCCATACTCCACCGCATATCTGAGATTATGCGTCACCATAATTGTAGTCAGTTTCTTCTCCTTCACGATCTTATCCGTCAGTTCCATGATCAGTTCCGCCGTCTTCGGATCCAGCGCTGCCGTATGCTCATCCAGAATCAGGAATTCGATCGGCGTCATGGTAGACATCAAAAGTGCCATCGCCTGCCTCTGGCCTCCAGAAAGAGATCCCACTTTCACATCCATCTTATCCTCAAGTCCAAGGCCAAGCTGCGCCAGAGATTCCCGATAATACTCGATTCTGGCTTTATTCGTTCCTCTTCCCAGTCCAAAGAACTTTCCTTTATTATCCGCCAGTGACATATTTTCACGAATCGTCATGGACGGGCAGGTTCCCATCGCCGGATTCTGATAAACCCTTCCAATCTTCCGGTTTCTTTTATATTCCTTTTCCCTGGTAATATCCTTTCCGTCGATCAGAATGCTTCCCGCTTCCACCGGAATACTTCCGCAGATAATATTCAGCATAGAAGTTTTGCCTGAGCCGTTGCTTCCTACCACCGAAACAAATTCTCCATCGCGAATCGTCAGGTTAAAATCCTGAAAAAGACACATTTCATTGACGGTTCCCGGATTATAATACTTATGAATATCTCTAAGCTCCAGCATTCTTCTTCACCTTCTTCTTTCTCTCCATACTCAACACCAGAATCACAAGGAACAATACTGCCGTAATCAGTTTCATATCCTGCGGTTCAAAGCTTCTCAGCGCAATTGCCACACATGCCTTGTAGATCACAGAGCCTACAAGTACTGCCGTTGTCGTCTTCATAAATGTCAGATTCTTGAAAATGCTCGTACCAATAATAACACTTGCAAGTCCAATGACCATAGCACCGGTACCACTGGAAATTTCGAACACTCTCTCCTCCTGACAAAACACACATCCCGCCAGCGCTACAAGTCCATTTGCAATCGCAAGGCCGAGGATTTTAACATTTCCCTGATCTTTCGCCAGAGAAGTCACCAGCTTATCGTTGTCACCGACGGCACGGAGCAGATAACCTGACTGAGTTTTCATATAAAGATCCAAAAGAATTTTGCAGAATATTGCAATGATCAAAATCATGATCAGAGTACTGTATTTTGATAATGCTTCCGGAACCACTTTATCAATTACATCATTTTTAAAAATTGTTTTCTGCGAAAATAACGGCACATTTGCAGTTCCGGCAACTCTCAGATTGATGCTCCAGAGTGCTGTCATCATAATAATGCCGGACAACAGATCCCGCACTTTACATTTCACATGAATCAGTCCCGTACAGATTCCCGCGATCACTCCAACCAGAAATGCCGCAACAAGTGTCAGGTACGGATTCACACCTCTCGTAATCAAAAGTGCTGTCACCGCCGCTCCGAGAGGAAAACTTCCATCTACGGTCAAATCCGGAAAATCCAGTATTTTATATGTGATATAGATTCCCAGAGAAAGGATACCGTAGATCAGCCCCTGCTCCAGAATAGACACTGCAAAACTCATGCCATTAAACCCCGCTTTTCTTCAAAATCGTATAATTCTAATCCAATAAACGTTTTACTTGATACTAATATATTACTCAGCAATACTGTCATAAACTTCCACTGCACCGGAAACCAGATCATCGGAAAGTGTAATTCCAAGATCTGCAGCAACCTTTGTATTCAGATAAAGTCCTGCTTCCGTGATGGTCTCAAAGTTAATCTCAGAAGCTGCCGCCTCACCTTTCAGCACTTTAGCTGCCATCTTACCAGTCTGCTTTCCAAGCGCTACATAATCCAGACCTTCTGCTGCAAGACAACCGATCTTAACCTGCTCGATTTCACTTCCGAATACCGGAACCTTCGCTGCGTTTGCTTTATCCAGAATAGTTGCAAGCGAATTTACAACGGTATTGTCTGTCAGATTGGAAATGCAATCTACTTTTGTCAGAAGATCATCTGCTGCCAGTGCGATTTCTGATGTATTCGTGATTCCCTTTTCTACCAGTTCAAAACCATAATCACCGACTTTTTCTTTGTATTCTTCAATCGCCGAAACACTGTTTGCTTCACTGGTTGTATAAATGATACCGATCGTCTTTGCATCCGGGAGAACCTCTCGGATCATTCGAAGCTGCTCTTCAACCGGCAGCTTATCGCTTGTTCCTGTCACTTCACCGACCGGTTTACCGTCTGCATCCGCAAGCTCTGCTGCAACCGGGTCCGTTACTGCTGTAAAGATAACCGGAATGTCGGAATCCATTGCTGCATTGTATGCGCTCTGCGCACTTGGTGTCGCAATGCCACAGATCATATCCACCTTGTCAGAAACAAAACTGCTCGCGATCTGGGAAGCCGTTCCCATATCCGCTGCCGCATTCTTATATTCAATCGTCAGGTTCTTGCCTTCTTCAATCCCCTCTTCTTTTAGTCCCTCAATAAATCCTTCACGGCAATTATCCAGAGATCCGTGTTCGGCGAACTGTGAAATACCGATTGTATAACTCTTCTCGCCACTGCTTTCTTTCTTAGCGCCACATCCTGCCACCATTGTAACTGCCATTGCCATGCTCAAAATTACTGCTACTGTTCTCTTTTTCATAATTTTTGTCTCCTTCTCTTTTCATAATGATTGACCTTTTTGCTTCATTCCATATGCCCGGAATTCTGCTTTCGTTAGTAAGAAGTACGACTTTCATGTCTGCCACGATAATAAAAAGCGCCCCAACCCTATCCGGATTGAGGCGGTAATAAATTCATATTAACGCGGTACCACTCAACTTCAACAGTCTGACTGTCCTCTTCCATGTACTAACATACACTCCACATTGATAACGGGTCGGGTTCCCGACATACCATACTCTCCAAAGATTTCAGGCTGCCCTCAAAAGTCCATTCAACTATCAGCTCCATACGGCAATCACACCCCCTGCCGCTCTCTGTGATCTTGCTTTGATAATCTACTACTCTTTCTCAACGGTTTCTATTCTATAGAAAATATCCTAATACATTCTTTTTCATTTGTCAACAGTATTTTTTTACGACCAGGACCGGCGTTGTGTCTCTTGCATCAATATTGTTAATATACTTTCGGGTCTCTGCCACGATGACTGAAGAAAGAGCAAGAACAGCGATCAAGTTCGGAATCGCCATAAATGCATTTAACGTGTCCGCAATCAGCCATACCAGATCCAGTGCAGCCACTGGATCGATTGCCGCTACAATGATGTAGAGAATACGATAAGGAACCAGCGCGCGCTTCCCGCCGAAATATTCCACACAACGCTCCCCATAATATGCCCATCCAAGTACTGTTGAATATGCAAATGAAATAATCCCCACAACCAGAATAATCGGACCGATAACCGGGATCTGGCTGAACGCCATAGAAGTAAGCACACCTCCGTCACTCACCTCATTCGCATTGATCGCCGGATTCTTCATAATCGTTGATACCAGTACCAGCCCGGTAAGCATACATACCACAACCGTATCCCAGAAAGTACCTGTTGCCGAAACCAGAGCCTGTCGCACCGGATTTCGTGTCTGCGCGGCCGCTGCCGCGATCGGTGCAGATCCCATACCGGATTCATTTGAAAACAGTCCACGCGCAATACCATATCTCATGGCAAGCATGATTCCTCTTCCCACAAGACCTCCGGCCACCGCTCCGGGAGTAAAAGCCATCTTCACGATCGTCACAAGTGCCGGAATAATATAATCATAATTCATTCCAAGAATAATGACGCATCCCACAACATAAAACAACGCCATAAACGGCACCAGCTTCTCGCATACATTTGCAATTGTTTTAATTCCCCCGAAAATCACGATCGCAGTACAAAACGCCACAACAATCCCAATGATCCAGGGCTGAATCCCCAGATTTTCTTTACATACAGTAGCAATTGCATTGACCTGTGTGGCACAACCGATTCCAAATGATGCAAATGCCGCAAAAAAAGCAAACATCAATCCAAGAGCTTTTCCTAGTTTTTTGTTCTTCAATCCATATTCCAGGGCATACATTGCCCCTCCTTGCATTCTCCCATCCTCAGTCTTTACGCGGTATTTCACGGCGATCAGTGCTTCACTGTATTTCGTGGCAATTCCAAATACCCCGGTAAGCCAGCACCATAATACCGCTCCCGGCCCTCCGAGCGCCACTGCAGTTCCTACCCCGATAATATTACCTGTTCCGATGGTTGATGCAAGCGCCGTAGTCAACGCTCCGAACTGGCTGACCTCCCCTTCTCCATCCGGATCCTTCGCAACAGACAGACGAATCCCCCTGAATATATATCTCTGAATTCCTCCGGTTCGTACGGTCATAAAAATATGGGTTCCAAACAGCAATACAATCATAGGCCATCCCCAGACAACCTTGTTGACTGCTTTCACGACTGTGTTAATTACATCAAGCATGTTCTCTCCTCCTGCTAACGTATAAAGATATTTAATTATACAAAATTATTGAAGAATTAACAACGCTTTTATTCCTTAAAGACATAGTATCTTCCCCATTTAATATCATGAAAATAGCATTCTTCCCCCTGGATGACCAATTCGTATATATCATCTTCCATACCGGATCCCGTCACATGATTATGATAATAATACACACCCTTTTCCCGGTTCTTGACTTTCGTGATAATGTCCTCAACCACCTCGGGGATAGGCATGGTATTTTTAGAAGAAGTAGACCATTTCCGGATCATCCCTCTCACCTGGCTTTTATTTAATTTCACTTTTCTGGCAGAATAAAACGGTTTCGGGAACACTTCTCTTTTATCCAGATTACCTTTTCTCAGCACACGCTCAAACAAATCTTCGTATTTACTATATTCCATCCCCAGTTCCAAATATGCCTGTATATTGAGCAAAGCGCCAGTCAGATATTCGTTTTTCGGTTCTTCCGCATAATAATCAAGCAAACGTTCTATACTGCCCGTAAGGGTATGTTCTCTTGGCACACCACGTCTGGATGCGGTACTTACTGCCAGTTTTATCGCTTCGATCTCCTCCCTGTATACTTCAAAATCCATTCTTTTTTCCCTCCTTTTGTTTACATCTTAACAGTCATTTTGCATATTTGTAAATATTGTTTGTTTTATACGCCATTTATTTTTCATATTCCAATGCTAAACTATTTTTTAGAGAGGTAATGGTTATGAGCAAAGAATTTGGTAGCCGCGTACGTCAAGCGCGTAAAAACGCAGGTATGACTCAGGCTGAATTAGCAGAAAAAATGAATCTTGATACAACGACAATCAGCCGGATCGAAAATGGAAATCTTTCCACATCATTTTCTTCTATGCTGAATTTTTCCAAAGTACTTAACGTCCGTTTTGAGTATCTGATCTGTGATTACCTGGAAGAGAAGCCATCCATTTCCGATCCGCTTGAACTGGAAATACTGGATCTGTTACGTCCTCTTCCAGAGCATTATAAACGTTATATCCGCGACAATATCCAAAGTCTTATCCGGGAATTCCCTGCAACGCCGGATTCTGAAGATAAGATTTAACCATTGTTCTATTCCAGATGGGCAAGATATTCTGCTGCTTTTATGACATGCAATGCCAGTACGGAAGTCGTCACACTTCCGACGCCACGTGGTACCGGACTTATGAAGGACGCTTTTTCAAGTGCTCCTTCATAATCTACATCTCCACACATTTTCCCCTCTGCGTCTGCATTGATTCCCACGTCTGCGACAATTGCTCCTTCCCCGATCATATCGGAAGTAATCATCTTTGCTCTCCCTGCTGCTGCCACCAGAATATCCGCATTTCTGCACGTTTCCGCCAACTCGGCCGTTCTGGTATGACATACCGTTACCGTTGCGTTTTTCTGAAGCATCAGCATGGCAAGCGGTCTTCCAACAACCATGCTTCTGCCTACAACCGTCACCTTTTTTCCACAGACATCGATGCCGTAGTGTTCCAGCATTTCCATGACAGCTTCTGCCGTACAGGGCGCGAAACCGGATTGATCTCCTGCAAATACCTTTGCCAGATTCACATCACTCATACAGTCCACATCCTTATACGGATTGATCATTTTTCTCACCGGTTCCTCATCCAGATGCGCCGGAAGCGGACGGAAAAGCAAAATGCCATGCACCGTTTCATCCGCGTTGACTTTGCGAAATTCCCCTTCAAACTCCTCCTGAGAAATATCTTCCGGGAGTTCTTTTACGCGGCATTCAATTCCGGTAAGCTCCATCCTTTTTTTTGCTCCCCGCTCATATGACAGGTCATCCGGGCGCTCTCCGATTCGAATAATCGTGAGACAAGGTATAATCCCTTCCTGCTTCAGTCTGTCCCCTCTGCTGATAATTCTTTCTTTCATCGCCTTTGCCACTTCTGCCCCTAACATTTCTATTGCCATTTTCTCTTTTCCTTCCTTCTCGTTTACCTTATTTTTTCCAGAACGCCATGATATACCTGCTGCTCCAGTGTTCTTCCACGGGCAATCCATGCATCCGCACGTTGATTCAGTTCTTCCGCATACTTCCTGTCTTTCATCAGTCTGGTATTGATAAATACATTCAAAGACGCACCTTCCAGAGACGTCTTGGCAAACAAAATACCGACTCCTGCGTCGCTTACTGCAAGGCGACTTCCTTTCTCTTCGAGTACCTGCAGAAGTTCCATCACTTCAATAGAGACCTCCATAATCTCAAGCGGCACCCGGCAGGCTTCGCGAAGCGCCGTCTCCATCACCTGTTCTTTTAACTTCTTCTGTTCTTCCGTTTCTTTTGGCATTCCATATGCCTTTGAAAGCGGCTCAAATGCCTTCGCATCCTCATCAACCAGACGTGTCAGTTTATCGCGCAGCTGTTCCAGCTTTTTCATGCTTTCACATATTTCTTCTTCCACATCGGCATATTTCTTCTTACCGGTCGTCAGATTGCCTACCATCAATCCAAGCGCTGCTGCATAAGCACCTGCTGCCGCCGATGCGCCGCCTCCTCCCGGAACCGGTGCCGATGAAGAAAGTTCTTCCAGGAACTCTGTCGTTTTCTTTTCAAGCATCATATATAATTCCTCCCAGATTCAAGAATGCCCGGGCACTCCTGCCGCATTCTCTAACTTATTACTTTGACCCTCATTATATGTGATGATTCAGAATCTGTAAATAGTTTCTTTACTGTCAGCCGTCCCGTTGTCAGCAAATGAAAGATTCCAGTACCATACATCTGTTTCCATATAAAAAAGCACCGCAGGAAGATTATCTCTTCCCTTGGTGCTTTTATATAGATTGCTTACTTATCCCACCGATCAGCCTAAAACTGCGGTGTCCCAATCATGTCATACGGCGTTGCCTGATAGACATAGTAGTTCAGCCAATTCCCATACAACGTATTCCCGTGTGCCCTCCACGTAAGCAACGGCTTCTGTTCGCAGTCATCATTTGGATAATAGTTAACCGGAAGTTCAATCGGAAGATTCTTGCTCTTGTCACGTTTATATTCCTGATCCAGTGTAATTCTGTCATATTCCGGATGTCCCATCACGAAGATCTGTCTGCCGTCCTCTGCCATGACAAGAAATGCTCCGGCAACATCAGATTCTGCCAGTATCATTAGGCGGTCATCCTCCCTGATCTTTTCGATCGGAACATCTGTGTGGCGGGAATGCGGTGCCAGGAACACATCGTCAAATCCACGTACAAGCGGTATTTTCCGGTTCATCACTTTATGTTCAAATACACCGAAAAGCTTGGACGGAAGCTGTACTTTATCAATTCCATAATGGTAATAAAGTGCCGCCTGTGCCCCCCAGCAAAGATGGATCGTAGATGTCACATTCGTCTTGGTCCATTCCATGATTTCCTTCAGTTCTTCCCAGTAATCCACTTCTTCAAACGGCATCTGCTCAACCGGCGCTCCGGTGATGATAAAACCGTCAAATTTCTGGTTTTTCACTTTATCAAAAGTTTCGTAAAACCGGTTCAAATGGTTTGCCGAAGTATTCTTCGACTCATGACTCTTCACCGTGACAAACACAATATCCACCTGCAGCGGAGTATTGGAAAGCGACCGCAGAAGCTGAAGTTCTGTATCTTCCTTGAGCGGCATGAGGTTCAAAAGCCCGATCCTGATCGGACGGATATCCTGATGAGTCGCCCGGAACTCATCCATCACAAATATATTTTCTTTTTCCAGTATCTCTTTTACCGGAAGATCATTCTGTACACGAATTGGCATAATAAAATTCCCCTTTTCTACTATTCATTGTTCTTTTCATCTTCATCCACAATCGTTATATCGTCACTGATAAACTCTCCTTTTTCGTTCACATAACTCTTTACTCCGTAGTGAACTGTGGTCAACGGGAGATTCTTACGCTCTAGCCTCTGGCTGGTAATCATACTAATAATATAATAAATCACCGCAAAAGTAGGCACTCCCATGATCATACCAACGAACCCGAACATTCCCCCTCCAATCAGGATGGAAAATACGACCCAGAATGGGGAAAGTCCTGTTGAATTACCGAGTATCTTCGGACCGATCACATTTCCGTCGATCTGCTGTAGTACCAGTATAAAAATAATAAAATAAAGGCCCTTTTTCGGATCGCTGAGCAGGATCAGAAATGCACTCGGAATCGCACCGATGTACGGTCCGAAGAAAGGAATCACATTTGTCACTCCAACAATTACACTGACAAGAAGCGTATATGGCATCTTAATCAGCGAAAGACCGATAAAACAGAGTACACCAATAATTGCGGAATCGATAATTTTCCCGATAATAAAACCGCCAAAAATTTCGTTACTTTTTTTCGTAAGATGCAGCAACATATTGGCATGATTCGTTTTTAAAAAAGCGTAGGTCATTTTCTTGCACTGGGCAGAATACTGTTCCTTGCTGAACAGGAGGTATACGGACACGATCAGTCCGATCAGGAAATTCAATACCTCATTCAGGATATTCAACACTCCCACCGTGAGATTTGACATGATCGTATTTACCTGCGGCATCAGATCCGTACGCAGCCAGTTCTGCAGGGTTGTTGTTCCCTCTTCCAGAGCATTTCTCATCAGGATTCCCATTGCCGTATCGGACGCCTGCAAATGATTAAACCAGTCGACTACATTATTCAACTGTCCCGGCAGCGTGATGATCAGGTCCCGGATGCTTTTTACCAGCTCCGGTATCAACATATTACAGAGTGCTGTGATCAAAGCAAATAAAAACACCAGTGACAGGATCACTCCGATTCCTCTGGAGCATTTCTTTGCTCGATTCTTTTGCATGTATTTCTCCAGTCTTGGAACCAGGATACGATCTACCTGCTTGACAATCGGATTCAGAAGATACGCAATGACCATTCCATAAAGAATCGGTTTCAATACATCAATCACCATGGAAACAGCGTTCGTGATTGAATCCAGACGCAGTAATGCAAAATACAGGACCACACATGCCATAATGACCAGAAACATGGTCATTCCCCTGCTAAATTCCTGCCGGAGTTTAGACGGGCCTTCTTTACCGAATTGCGGCCTTTTCA
This sequence comes from Bariatricus sp. HCP28S3_A4, assembly GCF_052066395.1. Classification (NCBI taxonomy): domain Bacteria; kingdom Bacillati; phylum Bacillota; class Clostridia; order Lachnospirales; family Lachnospiraceae; genus Bariatricus; species Bariatricus sp. HCP28S3_A4. The sequence goes on from NZ_JBQHSE010000001.1 coordinate 84,089, forward strand.
CATAATACGGAGCAGAAGCAGGATCATCACTTTTTCTTTCCTGCAGCTTCTCATCATTTTCCATTCATTCTTCACCTTTTCTCTTAAATCCGTCTTCTTTAAGACACGATTTCTTTTTCTCATACATCAGCATTATACCGTCATAATTTACTCTATGCAATAGATTTTCCGTGGCAATCTCCAAAATCCTTTTCTAATAATTCAAGTTTTTCATACAAGTCTCATTCCTTTTCCGAATAGCTGAATGCATAAAAAGACCACCTTCAGGTTGATCGGATACCTAATTTGATATACGTTCCCAATGGTGGTCTTCTCATTTTTCTTCCAGCTGTTTATCTGCTACTTACAGGTAAACGTCGCACATTCTGTCTCTTCGCACTGGCAGGCCTGACTTCCTTCGACACTGATCTTTCCGGCATGGCACTGACATTCATCATTATACTTACAATCCGTTGCCTTGCAGTCGATCTGGCTGGTCGGGGACGCCTCTCCCATCACATTACTGTAGGTTCCGCTTTTGCGCTCTTCGAAGCTGTCACAGCAAGTCTCTTCTGCCGTTTTTGCGGAATTTCCTCCCACAGTAATCGCATTCAGATCACAATAAAAATCCTTGTTATGCATGCATGTCTGCACGGTACATTTTAATTCCGGCATAATACACCCTCCTTCTCTTATCAGAAATCAAATTATATTATGCCCTTATTCTGACTTCTTATTCTTTCGTTTTTACTTCTCTTACCGTTCTTGCCTTGATCTCCATTTTGATCGCCGCAATAAAGTCAGAGAGCATTTTCTGCCCCTCGTCTCCTTCGAAACGGCTTCTGACAGATACCAGACCCTCTTCCTCTTCCTTCGCTCCTACAACAAGCATATACGGAATCTTCTGCATCTGAGCCTCACGGATCTTGTAACCGATCTTTTCAGCACGTGTGTCTACTTCTGCACGGATTCCTGCATTGTTCAGTTCTTCCAGAACTTTGTTCGCATAATCCATATATTTGTCAGAAATCGGCAGCACTTTAACCTGAACCGGTGCAAGCCATGTCGGGAAGGCACCTGCAAAATGCTCGATCAGGATTCCGATGAAACGTTCAATGGATCCGAACGCTACACGGTGGATCATGATCGGCTGATGCTTTTCTCCGTCAGCTCCTGTATATTCACATCCAAAACGAAGCGGAAGCTGGAAGTCTAACTGAATCGTTCCGCACTGCCAGGTTCTTCCGATTGAGTCTTCCAGATGGAAGTCGATCTTCGGTCCGTAGAATGCACCGTCCCCTTCATTTACTACATAGTCAAGGCCAAGATCATCCAGCGCACCGCGCAGAGCATCGGTAGCCATCTCCCAGTCTTCATCACTTCCCATGCTGTCCTCCGGACGAGTGGAAAGTTCTACATGATATTTAAATCCAAACAGACTGTACACTTCATCGATCAGTTTGGCAACCCCCTTGATCTCATCACGGATCTGCTCAGGCATCATGAAAATATGTGCATCATCCTGTGTAAAACATCTTACACGCATGAGACCATGGAGCTGTCCGGATTTCTCATGGCGGTGAACCAGTCCAAGCTCTCCCATACGAAGCGGCAGATCACGATAAGAACGTGGTTCAGACTGGTAAACCAGAATCCCACCCGGACAGTTCATCGGCTTGATTGCAAAATCTTCTTCATCAATGACCGTTGTGTACATATTGTCTTTATAATGATCCCAGTGTCCGGACGTTTCCCACAGCTGACGGTTCAACATGATCGGAGTGGATATTTCCACATAACCTGCTTTGTGATGGATCTCTCTCCAGTAATCCAGAAGCTGGTTTTTAAGAACCATTCCCTTCGGAAGGAAGAACGGGAAGCCCGGTCCTTCTTCTTTCATCATAAAAAGTCCCAGTTCCTTTCCAAGTTTTCTATGATCACGTTTCTTTGCCTCTTCCATCATTGTCAGATACGCATCCAAATCTGCTTTCTTCGGATAAGCTGTACCATAAACTCTCTGAAGCATTTTATTCTTTTCGCTTCCGCGCCAGTAAGCCCCCGCAAGGCTTGTCAGCTTAAATGCTTTTACCTGTTTTGTATTCATCAAATGTGGTCCCGCACAGAGATCTGTAAATTCTCCCTGAGTATAGAAACTGATTTCGGCATCTTCCGGAAGGTCTTCGATCAGTTCCACTTTATAAGGTTCTCCCTTTTCTTTAAAGTATTCTATTGCTTCATTTCTCGGCTTGGTAGAACGTTCAAGCGGAAGTCCTTCTTTGACGATTTTCTTCATCTCTGCTTCGATTTTTTCCAGATCTTCTGCCACAAGCGGTGTCTCGCGGTCAATGTCATAATAGAAACCGTCTGCAACGGAAGGTCCGATTGCAAGCTTTGTATCCGGGTAAAGTCTCTTGATCGCCTGTGCCATAATATGAGAAGCCGTATGACGGAACGCGCCCTTTCCTTCTTCGTCATTAAATGTCAGGATACTCAGTGTACAGTCTTCACTGACCACCGTTCTGAGGTCAACCACCTCACCGTTTACTTTCCCGGCTGTTGCTGCTCTCGCCAGTCCTTCGCTGATGTCTTCCGCAATTTCGATTACGGATTTGCTTTGGGCATACTCTTTAACAGATCCGTCTTTCAATGTGATTTTCATATTTTTTCCTCTCTTTCCATGTTTCTTTTAACTTGAAACTTCCTTTGTCAATCCTGGTCGTTTTCCAGTGCTTCTATAAATTTTTCATGATAATCCGGGTATTCCCGTTTGAGCGAGATCGGCCTCCCCTTAAGATTCAGGAAACAATGCCTTGTCAGTCCCCGGCAATGAACCATCTGTGTTTTCTCATCCATTACATCGTAACTGATTGTAAGCTTGATCCCGTTATACTCTTTCACTTTCGGATAAATCGTGACCGTATCTCCAAAATGTACCATCCGCAGATACTCCGCCTCGACTGCCAGCACCGGGCTTATGATCTCCCGGGCTTCCATCTCTTCATAAGGCATTCCAAGCTGTTCCAGATAATCGATTCTCGCCTCTTCAAACCAACGGATGTAATTGGAGTGGTGTACGATCTTCATCTGATCCGTCTCGTAATACTGCACTTTGTGTCTGTATGCTTCCATCTACTTCTCACTCCTTCCGCTCATATATGCATGGCAACAAAAAATCCCCTGCAGTATAAACATCTACTGCAAGGGACGAGTCAACATCATTACTCGCGGTTCCACCCCGCTTGCTCCGGCGTCATGCCAAAGCCACTTCATTCGGATGATAACGGTATCCTGCCGTGCTGCTCCTCACAGCCGCTCCGAGATGGTCTTCAAACGCTTCTGCAATAAAAAGCTTCCAGCCATGGCTTTTCTCTCTGTGATTCTTCAGCGTTCTACTCTTCTCATCAACACATTTGCTATTATTATAGACATGTGGAAAGTATTTGTCAATTATGAAATCTATTTATTCTTCCCACAACATTTTTTATATTTCTTTCCGCTTCCGCACGGACATGGGTCGTTCGGATAAACTTTCTTTTCTACGTGTACAGTACGGGAATTCTTCTGTTCTTTATACAGTTCTTTTCTCTTTTCTTCCGTGAAAATATTTTCCCACTGCGGGAGTTCATAAAGCCAGTCCGCTTTTGCGTCTACCATATTTTTGTAAAGCAGTTCTTTGTCAAACGCAAGGCTCACAACGGTATCTTCATCCATGGTCTCGATCGGATTTGGTTCTTTCAGGCTGTCGTTGATACCATCCAGGAATCCGGTCATGGTAAATACTTCTACACCATATTTTTCTGCAAGTTCTTTCACCGTTCCCTTAACCTCTTCATCCGGATTGGTAAGAAGCTTTTCATAGATTTCCTTTTCAATCTGAAAATAGGTTCCCCAGAACTTCTGCAGGGAATTCTGATCCATTTCTTTTGAATATGCGGTATCTCTCCACTGTTCTAATAAAGTACTCATATTTGTAAATTCTCCTTTTTGTTCTTTTCACTCCATATATCATACAGCATTTCTTATCCGTTTGCAAAACATTTTCTTGTGGAAATGCAATTTTGTTATTATAATAGATAGAAAAGATGAAAACAGGTGATTTAAATGAAAAAAACAAAACGGATTCTCGCACTGATCGGTGCTGTTTTACTGATTCTTTTGTATGCAAGTACATTGATTTTTGCACTCACGGATCATTCACAGACACATGGGCTCTTTAAAGCTTCCATTGCCTGTACGATCCTCGTTCCGGTTCTTCTCTATGCCTATACATTGTTCTACAGGCTGCTTCGCAAAGATGATTCGGATGATTCGAACGATGAAAACAAAGCCGAATAGCTTACGTCATGGAAAGCTCTGCCAGCATCCAGGGAGAGCTTTCTTTTTCGTATGTCTGCTCTTTTCTGTTCCTTCTCTCTTTTTCACGCAACTTTCTGCGTCTGTTCAAATATTCTTCGATCGAGATCGTTTCCTGTTCATTTCTCATTTTCTCTTTCTGAATCATAAGTCCCCTCCTTCCCCGACCTTTTTATTATATGAGACCGGACAGCCATTTATGACCGGAAGCACATATTTTCTGACTAAATATTTTTCTGCCAAAAAAATGGATTGACAATCAACACCTCTTTCTACTACACTTGTACTAATGAGTAGGAAAGGAAGATGAACATGGAACACTTGATAATACCGGAGAATTACCATTCTCCGCTTACGATCCGTGAGACTGAGGTTGCTATCAAAGAGGTCAAAGACCATTTTGAGCGTTCACTTGCCAAGTCTCTGCACCTGACCCGTGTATCTGCTCCGCTTTTTGTACGCCCGGAATCCGGTCTGAATGATAACCTGAATGGTATAGAACGTCCGGTCTCTTTCGGTGTGAAGGAACAGAATGACAAAGAGGTCGAAATCGTCCATTCTCTTGCAAAATGGAAACGTTACGCGCTGAAGCGCTACGGATTCCACTCAGGGGAGGGACTTTATACGGATATGAGTGCAATCCGCCGGGATGAAGAAACGGACAATATCCATTCGATCTATGTAGACCAGTGGGATTGGGAGAAAGTAATCTCAAAAGAAGAACGGAATATGGAAACGCTGGAGTATACCGTAAATAAAGTCTACAGCGCATTAAAAGAAACAGAACAGTTTATGGCACGCCGCTATAATTACATAGAGGCTTATCTGCCGGATGAGATCACATTTATTACTTCTCAGGAACTGGAAACCATGTATCCGGATAAGACACCAAAGGAACGCGAATACCGTTTTGCCAAAGCCAAAGGAGCCATTTTTATCAAACAGATCGGTAAAACGCTTGCTTCCGGAACGAAACATGACGGACGTGCTCCGGACTATGATGACTGGGAACTGAACGGGGACATTATTGTATACTATCCAGTTCTGGACATTGCACTGGAACTCTCTTCCATGGGAATCCGTGTCGATGAAGAAGCATTGAAACGTCAGCTCAAAGCTGCCGGATGCGAAGAGCGCGCGGGACTGGACTTCCAGAAATCTCTTCTGGCCGGAGAACTTCCCTATACAGTCGGCGGCGGAATCGGGCAGTCTCGTATCTGTATGTTCTATCTCAGGAAAGCGCACATCGGAGAAGTACAGTCCTCCGTATGGCCGGACGAGATCGTACAGCATGCATCGGAGAACGGACTCTATCTGCTTTAAAACACTGCCGCAATTCTGCGGATTTTAAGGCAGTTGCACACAACGAAAGAGGACACAGCATACTGATATGCCATGTCCTCTTTTTTCATTTATTCTATTCATCCATTATCTGAAAATAATATCATGTCTTCCCGGTCCGTTTGAAACCATGGTAATCGGGTATCCAATCTCTTTCTCGATAAATTCAATATAATTTCTGCAGTTCTCCGGCAGATCTTCATACTTCTTGATTCCACGAATATCACATTTCCATCCCGGAAGAGTCTTAAGAACCGGTTTTGCTTTTTCAAGCAGATGTGTGGTCGGGAATTCCGTCGTCACTTCGCCGTCGATCTCATATCCTACACATACCGGGATCTCATCCAGATATCCCAGAACGTCAACTACCGTAAATGCAACGTCTGTTGTTCCCTGCAGACGGCATCCGTATTTGGAAGCCACACAGTCAAACCATCCCATACGTCTCGGACGTCCTGTCGTTGCACCGAATTCGCCGCCGTCTCCGCCGCGTCTTCTCAGTTCATCTGCCTCTTCTCCGAAGATCTCGCTTACAAATGCACCTGCTCCGACCGCGCTGGAGTATGCCTTACATACTGTTACGATCTGCTTGATCTCATATGGCGGAATACCTGCGCCGATCGCACCATAAGCCGCAAGTGTGGAAGAAGAAGTAACCATCGGATAAATGCCATGATCCGGATCCTTCAATGTTCCAAGCTGTCCCTCCAGCAGGATCTCTTTGCCCTCTTTGATCGCCTGATCAAGATAAGCGGAAACATTACATACATAAGGTTCTACCATCTCTCTGTAGCTTACTAATTCTTTATATAATTTCTCAGGATCGATTAATGGTTTGTGATACAGATGCTCAAGCAGCACGTTCTTCTGCTCCGCCACCCGAACAACCTTTTCTTTCAGCAGATCATCATCAAAAAGTTCGCTGATCTGGAAACCGATCTTTGCATACTTGTCAGAATAGAACGGAGCAATTCCTGACTTTGTAGAGCCAAATGACTTTCCTCCCAGTCTCTCCTCTTCATATGCATCAAAATTTTTATGGTATGACATTACCATCTGTGCTCTGTCAGAAACCAGAATCTTCGGCATCGGCACTCCTCTGTCGATGATGGACTGAATCTCATTGAACAACACCGGAATATCGACTGCAACACCATTTCCGATAATACTTGTAGTATGTCCATAGAACACGCCCGACGGCAGTGTGTGAAGAGCAAATTTACCATAATCGTTGATAATTGTATGTCCTGCATTCGCACCGCCCTGGAAACGGATAATGATATCAGCCTTTTCTGCAAGCATGTCTGTAATCTTGCCCTTGCCTTCGTCTCCCCAGTTCGCACCTACTACTGCTTTAACCATGATATATCCTCCTGCTTATATTCATATATGTATCCCATGTAACTTTTGTACTATAAGAAACACCTTTAAAAATTATACAACATTTTTTCTCATATGTACATTCTTATTTTTTGAAAACTGTTTTTTCCTGGTTTTTTCGCAAATCCTAAGCCGATCAGACACGAAATCTGCCGGTTTACTCCTACATAAGAGGGGCAACCAGACGGAGGATCTGCCCATACAGTTTCGTAAAAAGGCTTCGGTTTCTGACTTCCGTAAGCGTAACTTTATGGCATTTCTTCAGCGTCTCCTGGAAATCCTTTTCAATATCATAAACCACCGGATTATGATAAATAAAGACACCACATTCAAAATGCAGGTACAGGCTGCGGTAATCCAGATTGATGGTTCCTACTGTAGCCGTATCGTCATCCGAAGTAAATACCTTTGCATGTACAAATCCCGGTGTATATTCATAAATCTGAACTCCTTTTTCCAAAAGCTCAGCATAATATGTCTTGGCCAGATAAAACGCATACGGCTTATCCGGAATCCCCGGCATGATGATGATCACTTCGATCCCGCATTTGGCAGCTCGTGTAAGAGCCGTGATCATCTCACTGTCAAGAATCAGATACGGTGTCATAATATGGACATATTTCTTCGCATGATTCAATATGTGAAAATAAACCTCTTCTCCCACATTCTCATGATCAAACGGACTGTCCCCGTATGGAATCATATAACCGGTCTCTCTCCGGAATCCGCTTTTCTTGACCGTCAGATATTTTTTATAATCCTCCGGGCGGCGTTCCCAGAGATTCCACATCTGCAGGAACATCATGGTGAAGCTTTGTACCGCATCTCCTTTCAGCATAATCGCGGTATCTTTCCAATGACCAAACCGCAGCTTCTGATTGATATATTCATCAGCCAGATTGACCCCACCGGTAAACGCAACTTTTCCATCGATCACACAGATCTTTCTGTGATCCCGGTTATTCTGACTGGTGGACATAACCGGTTTAATCGGCGCGAACTGCTTGCACTGGATTCCCATTTTCCTGAGCTTTTCCGGATACTCATATGGAAGCAGGGCAACACTGCACATACCGTCATACATGAAACGGACTTCCACACCTTCCTGTACCTTCTTCTGCAAAATATCCAGAACTGAATTCCACATATACCCTTCTTCAACTATGAAGTATTCCATAAAAATAAATTTTTCTGCCTTCTCCAGTTCCGCTAAAAGCGCCGGGAATTTATCATCTCCCAGTGGGAAATACGTAGCCTCCGTATTTCCGTATGTCGGGAATCCCACCTGCTGATACAGGAAATGTGACAAATTCACATTCGCAAGTCTGCTGCTTCGCATCGTCTGGACAATTCCTTCATTCTGCTCCATATACGGTTCTGTTTCATGCCGAAGATCTTCCAGCCTCTTTCCCAGAAAATGGGTTCCAAATTCGGTCTTCGTAAAAATATAGAATCCCACTCCCACGACCGGTACAAGCAGAATAAACAGAAGCCATGTCATCTTGAATTCAGGCGTCCCTTTCTCATTCATAATATAAATGACTGACACAACAGAAAGTATGACAAAAACTCCATATAAATAGTTTGTATAATTCTCCAGATAAGTGAGCGAAAATAACATCAGCTCAATCTGTAAAAGAAGCAAAATAATCACAACTGCGGTACGGCTGTAGATTACACCAAAAATTTTATTTTTCGCCCTTTTCCTAATTGTCTGACCTTTTTCATACATCAAAGTCTCTTTTTCATCCATTCCTAATTGATGTTCCTTTCTTAAATCAATATCCTATATCGTATCACATATCTTATCACAAAAACCAGTGTTTATAAATATTTTACTTTTCCTTTTACGGAAAAAGTATTACAATGAATTTGTTTATATGCATCTTATTATGCATTTCGTCTAAGAAAGGAGTATTATTATGGCAAAAAATTTCAGAAAACTCCTGCTTGGCCTGACCGCCGCCGGAGCTGCCGGAGCAGGTATCTATTATTGGATGAAGAAAAAGAATGACATCGAATCAGAAGATGATTTTGATGATGATTTCGATGATGATGATTTTGAATTAGATGATGACCTCGGCGAAGTCAAGGAACGCGGTTATGTTCATCTCAATCCATCTTCCGCTCAGACATCCGATACTTCCAGTGCCACTGAAGAACAGCCTGAATCCGAAGCATCGACTGAAGCGGAAAAACCAGCCGAACCCGTAGAGCCATCCGAAGCAGAAGCACCGGGACAACCTGATGAAACTACAGTCGAAGAAGCAGATTCCGAGCAGAAAATTGACGCTCCTGAAGAAGCAGGGAAGCCGGCTGATGCTTCCGAAGAAAAAAACGAATAGATTACAGCCGTTATACCGGAATAGAAAATGCAGCATTGATTCAAATGCTGCATTTTTATTCTTAAATTTTCGAAAATTCTTTTTTATTTCGGTAGTTTAAATGAACTTTTCAACGATACAATCCTATTAAACACCAACGCATTCGGTTTGGAATCGTGCGAATCCACACAGAAATATCCCTGACGCACAAACTGGAAACTGTCATAGGCCTTTGCCTCTGAGAAGTTCGGTTCTACAAGAATTTCCTTTTCGGTAAGTGAATTCGGATTCAGATTCATGGAACCGTCTTCTTTGTTATAAACGCCCTTCTCCTCATCGATCAGGTTCTCATATAAGCGTGCCGTTGCCTTCACAGCATGTTCCGCTGATACCCAGTGAATCGTGCCTTTTACTTTTCTTCCGGTAAATCCACTGCCTGATTTCGTCTCCGGATCATAGGTACAATGGATCACGGTCACATTTCCATTTTCATCTTTCTCATAATCCACACACTTCACAAAATATGCATTCATCAGACGGACTTCATTGCCCGGGAAAAGGCGGAAATATTTCTTCGGTGGTTCTTCCATAAAGTCATCCCTTTCAATATAAAGTTCACGGCTAAACGGAACCTTTCTGCTTCCCAGCTCTTCATTTTCCAGATTATTCGGTGCATCAAGCCATTCGGTTTCTCCTTCCGGATAATTGTCAATCACGAGTTTCACCGGATCCAGCACCGCCATCATACGCGGCCTTTTTAACTTCAGATCTTCGCGGATACAATACTCCAGCATCGCGTAATCCACAGCTCCCTGAGTCTTGGATACCCCGCAGAGATCCACAAACATCTTAATGGATTCCGGTGTAAAGCCTCGACGGCGGAGTGCCGCGATCGAAACCAGACGCGGATCATCCCATCCATCAACGACCTTGTCCTCAACCAGCTTTTTAATATATCTCTTGCCTGTAACCACATTATTCAAATATAATTTACCAAATTCAATCTGACGCGGCGGATTCTCGAATTCACACTCTCTCACTACCCAGTCATAAAGCGGGCGATGATCTTCAAATTCCAACGTGCAGATGGAGTGGGTGATTCCTTCGACTGCGTCCTCAATCGGATGCGCAAAATCATACATCGGATAAATGCACCACTTATCCCCTGTATTATGATGTGACATGTGTGCCACCCGGTAAATGACCGGATCCCGCATATTGATATTCGGAGAAGCCATATCGATCTTTGCACGGAGTACCTTCTCACCGTCTTTATAGACACCGGCTCTCATATTCTCAAATAACTCCAGATTCTCTTCCACCGACCGGTCTCGATAAGGACTGTTCTTCCCCGGTTCGGTCAGAGTCCCGCGGTATTCCCGGATCTCATCCGCTGTCAGATCACATACGAACGCTTTGCCCTTCTTGATCAATTTGACCGCACATTCATACATTGTATCAAAATAATCTGATGCAAAATAAAGATGCTCCCCCCAGTCAGCTCCCAGCCACTGAATATCCTCTTTGATGGAATCCACGAATTCCATCTTCTCTTTCGTCGGGTTCGTATCATCAAAACGCATATGGAATGTTCCGTTATATTTCTGGGCCAGTCCATAATTTAAAAGAATAGATTTGGCATGTCCGATATGAAGATATCCGTTCGGTTCCGGCGGAAAACGTGTACAGACATGGTCATAAACACCTTCTCTCAAATCTTTGTCAATTTCCTGTTCAATAAAATTCTTTGATACCATTTCTTCTGCCATGGTAAATCCTCCTCAGGTTCTCAATCTGTGGAATCCGCCGCAGAAGGCCGATTCCTGAAACTTTGTTCATTAGTTTACCACAATTTATGACAGAGAACAACAATTTTATCATTGTTCCTCTCACTTCATTGACTTTTTCAAAATACATTCTTATAATTAAAAAGTGTACTTTAGTCTGTAACCAGTTTATAACTATGTACAGTCAACATAACTATCGGGGGTTTTTGGTATGTCTAATATTTCTTCTTCAACACGCATGACAGAGGGCCCTATCTGGAAGCGAATCGTACTTTTTGCAATTCCGCTTTTCTGGGGACATCTGTTCCAACAATTTTACAACACGGCCGACACTTTGATCGTGGGTAATTTTCTGGGCAGTAACGCACTTGCCGCCGTCAGTTCTTCCGGAAGTCTGATCATGCTTCTTGTCGGACTCTTCAACGGTATCTCCATCGGTGCAAGTGTGATCATCGGAAAATACTTCGGTGCCGGCAATATGAAGGCACTGAGGCGGGCCATTCACACAACGATCGGATTCGGTCTCTGCTGCGGAGTCGCAGTCACCCTGATCGGGGAAATAGCCGCGCCGCAGATTTTGCACCTCATGGGCACACCCGATGAAGTACTTGTGAATTCTTTAGTATACTTCCGAGTTTATTTCATGGGTGCTCTTGGCTTTGTTATGTACAACTTCTTCATGGGAATTCTTCAGGCTCTTGGGGACAGCAGGCATCCGCTGATTTACCTGATGATTTCTTCTGCCACAAATATTACACTTGACCTGATACTGATCGCGGGATTCCGATTCGGCGTCGGAGCCGCCGCACTCGCAACAACGATCTCACAATTTCTGAGTGCCTTCCTGTGTCTGCGTCAGCTTCTTCATAATCCGGAAGAGATCCGTGTTTCTCTGAAAGAGATCCGTCTTGACCGTATGATGCTGCCTCAGATCGTTACGAACGGACTTCCAACCGGAGTCCAGAATTCGATCATCTCTCTAGCAAATGTATTTGTACAGTCAAACATCAATAAATTCGGTGCTCTTGCGGTGGCAGGCTGCGGTTCTTATGCCAAAATTGAGGGCTTCGGTTTTCTTCCGGTGACCTGTTTTTCAATGGCTCTCACAACCTTTATCAGTCAGAACCTGGGGGCAAGAGAGTATGACCGTGCAAAGAAAGGATCCGTTTTCGGAGTCATATGCTCCATTACTCTGGCAGAACTGATTGGTTTGCTTGTCTATACATTTGCGCCGACACTGCTCTCCTTATTCGGTGGAAGCGAAGAAGCCATCGCATTCGGTGTGACACAGGCAAGAACCATTTCTCTGTTTTATTGTCTGCTCGCCTACTCCCACTGTATGGCCGGAATCATGCGCGGCGCAGGCCGTTCTACGGTTCCGATGCTGGTCATGATGATCTGCTGGTGCCTGATCCGTGTCAGCTACATCAGCATTGCGGTTCATTTTATTCCGGTGATCAACGTTGTGTTCTGGGCGTATCCGATCACCTGGAGCTTAAGTTCTATTGTATTTACAATATATTATTTCAAATCCGACTGGATACACGGATTGGAAAAGCAGAAATTCTCTGCATAACAGGATTGCTTTTTCGTTTTACAACGATTAAAATAACAGAGCATACTATCATTTAACATTTAGGGGGAATCATTATGGAGAATTATACTGAATATGCTGCAAAGCAGCTCAAATCGCTGACTTCGATTGCCAGCCCATCCGGATATACCCGGGAAGTGAAAGAATACCTTCTTTCCACACTCAAAGAGATGGGGTATGAGCCATGGAGCTCCAGAAAAGGAAATGTACTGGTGACACTGGGTGGAGAGGGAAATCCGCTTCTTCTTGCCGCTCATGTCGATACCCTTGGTGCTATGGTTCGTTCCATCAAAGACAACGGACGTCTGCGTCCCACCACACTCGGCGGACATCAGTGGTCAACTGCCGACGGTGAAAACTGCACCATCCACACACGCGACGGAAAGGTTTATACCGGTGTTGTTCTCAATACCGAGCCCTCCGTCCATGTAGCAGACGATAAGCCGGATCATGAAGAGAAAAACATGGAGATTCTTCTGGATGAGAATGTAAATACGAAAGAAGACGTAGCCGCTCTCGGCATTCAGGTCGGCGATATCATTGCCATGGATCCTCGTACTGTAGTGACTGAAAGCGGATATATCAAGAGTCGCTTCCTTGATGACAAGCTCTCCGCTGCCATCTTGCTAGCCCTTGCAAAATGGGTCAAAGACGAACACCTTTCCCTGAATCGCAAGGTTTCTCTCGTCTTCACCGTTTACGAAGAAGTCGGTCACGGCGGAAGCAGTGTGCCGGAAGATACCGAAGAAATGATTTCGGTTGATATGGGATGTGTTGGTGCCGACCTGGGCTGCACAGAGCGCATGGTTTCCATCTGCGCAAAAGACTCCGGCGGTCCTTACAATTATGAGGTGACAAGCGCCCTGATCGACACTGCGAAATCAAACGGACTCGACTATGCCATCGATGTATATCCGCATTACGGTTCGGACGTAGAAGCTACTTTAAGAAGCGGTTACGACATTCTGCACGGTCTGATCGGACCGGGTGTTTATGCATCACATAATTATGAACGTTCTCATCTGGACGGAGTAAAAAATACACTTCTGCTTCTGAAAGCTTATACTTGTAAATAGTTTCAAGAAGAAAACCTGCCATTGCATTTCCAAACGCATTGGCAGGTTTTCTTTTACAGATCCGAAAAACATGTTTTGATTAATTTGCGGCTCCTCGGCAAAAAAAACTGTGCAGCCGGCCCTACCAGAAAAGCCGCTGCGATCGTTCCGATTCCAAGGCGCCCGCCAAGCAGGAATCCAATCACTGCAAAACAAATATCACAGGTAATCCTCACATACTGAAACTGTACATTCCATTTCTGATTCAGTTTATCCGTTAATATGATGGCAATCAGATCGTTCGGCCCTGTACCGCTGTTGCTCTCAATGACGATGGACATACCAAAGCTCAATATCACACATCCTGCCAACATAACAAGGATCCGGATCCACATCGGCGATCCGGAAGATATTTTATCCCCGATCATCCACAGGAACAGATCTATGATCCATCCTCCGCAGAATGCACAGACGACCGTCCCCGGCTTGACATATCCCTTCGTCGTCAAAACCATCACAATCATCAGCAGGATCAATGCAATCACATGAACCGTGCCAATGCTAAGCCCGAGAGTTCTTGCAATTCCCTGAATCATCACCGTAAACGCATCCGAGCCAAGTTCCGACACGAGAAAAAGGCTGACGCCCAAATGGGCGATTGTTAGACCCACAAATAAAGCAAACAGACCTTCTCCCCATTGTTTCAGACTCCTGTTACGCGTATCGACCGCAAATGTATCTTTTGAATCCTTTCCCATATGTTTCTCCCCTATTCTCCTCCTGTAAGCTGCCACACATGGCATCCCACGTATTTTCACTTCATATAGGATATCATACCTGATGCCGGATGCGCAATCCAGGATTCTTCATTCTAAGAAATTCGCAGCATAATACTTTTTCAAAAAAATCAAAAGTCATATTGACAAATTTCACGAAGGTGTGTTATATTAATTAAGTCGCTGATATGCGTCTGCTGCCTTGGCTCAGTCGGTAGAGCGTCGCCTTGGTAAGGCGGAGGTCGGCGGTTCGATTCCGCTAGGCAGCTTTTAAAAAACCTCAGGAAGATTTCCTGAGGTTTTTATTTTCTCTTTTCTTCCAGAATATGCCTTGCCTTTCCTTTGATTCTCTGAAGGGCATTGTCAATGGCTTTTGGACTCTTATCCATTACTTCTGCGATTTTCAAATAATCCATTCCCATCAGATGCAGATACAAAACCCGGTTTTCCAGCTTGCTGAGCTGATCCTTCAGTTCTTCCTCAAATGCATTGGCATACTCTGTGTTCAGAAGCAATTCTTCCGGATTGCTTTCTGCCCCCGCCTCGATCGTCTCTGCCAGCGGAAGCGCTTCTTTTCCATCTTCCCGTTTTCCCGATGTATAGAGTGAGACGTAGGAATTTAAGGGTAAGTGCTTTTTTCTCTGGGACGCTTTGATGGCGGTGTACATCTGCCTGGAAATGCAAAGTTCAGCAAAGCTATAAAAAGATGCACCCGCATCCGGCTCATAATCCTCTACTGCTTTGAAAAGACCGATCATCCCCTCCTGAATCAGATCGTCATTTTCCCCTCCCCAGAGATACATTGCTTTTGCCTTCTGACGCACCAATCCCTTATATTTCTCCATCAGAAAATCCATGATCGGCTTTTCGCCGCCTCGCAGGCGGCTGATCAGCTGCTCGTCCGTCATTTTTTCATATTCCATTTAATTAACCCAGCCTTTGACGTACAATCTCATAAGCAAGCACACCCGCCGCCACCGAAGCATTCAGAGAATCAATATCCCCCTTCATCGGAATGGAAGCTGTCATATCGCAGGTCTCGCGAACCAGCCTGCTCACTCCTTCTCCTTCGTTTCCGATCACAAGCCCGATCGGCCCTTTCAGATTCACATGATACATGATATCCCCGCCCATGTCGGCGCAGACGAACCAGAGTCCTTTTTCCTTCAGTTCTTCCATCGTTTTCACCAGATTGGTGACCTTAGCTACCGGCGTATAGTTCAGCGCACCGGCCGAAGTCTTTGCCACTGTCGCAGTGAGTCCTGCCGCACGCCGCTTCGGAATGATCACACCGTGTGCCCCCGCCAGATTTGCGGTTCGGATAATCGCCCCAAGATTGTGCGGATCCTCAATATTATCCAGCAGGATCAGAAATGGATCCTCGCCTTTTTCTTTTGCAAGTTCCAACATATCTTCCACCTGAGCATATTCGTACGCAGCCGCCATCGCAATGACACCCTGATGTTTCCCTGTCTCGGAAATCTGAGCAAGACGTTCTTTTGTCACAAAATTGAGAATCGTGTCATGCTTCTTCGCTTCACGCACAATACTGCGGATCGGGCCGTCCTGACATCCGTCCAGAACATACACTTTGTCAATCGGTTTTCCGGAACGAAATGCTTCCATAACCGCATTTCTCCCCTCGATCAACTGGCTTTTTACTCCATTTTCTTCTATCATCACTCATTCTCCCTGACTGCAGAACCTGTCTCCTGCATTTTTTCTTCTTTTTTATTCAAATGTTCCAGTCCGATTTTAATCAGTTCCAGCATTCTCGGCCATTCGTTTTTCAGATACAGCCATCCCATCAACGCCTCAAAACCGGTCGCGCGCCGATAATCCGTTAGGGTCTGATTCTTTGCAGGGGATACCGTTTTCGCATTTCTCCCCCGCTTGTATACAGCATGTTCCTCCTCAGTCAAATGCTCCTGAATCACACGCATCATCTCCGACTGCGCCGAAGCCTGTACCATACTGCTGGTTTCCTGGTGCAGCTTTTTCACCTGTTTATTGCCTTCGCTGACCACCATAGTCTTGATAATCAAATCGTATACACTATCTCCTATATATGCTAAAGTAAGAGGTGAATATCCTGCGATATCCACCTCATTCAGTTTCAAAACGTCGCACATACAGGATTTCCAGTCAAATCCTATGCTTTTTTCCATTGTACTCCTTCTCTGGTATCCTTCAGTATAATTCCTTTCGCCAGAAGTTCGTCACGGATTGCGTCAGCTCTTGCGAAATCCTTTACCTTTCTTGCTGCCTGGCGTTCTTCAATCAGTTTCTCAATGTCTGCATCCAGAAGCTCTTCTTCCTTGTCAAGGATCAATCCGAGCACATCTCCAAGCTTCACGATCAGATCAAACAGCTTCTTCAGATATTCTTTTGAACTTTCCGCTGAAGCCGTAGTATTTGCAAATTTCACCAGATCAAAGATCGCAGCGATTGCATCTGCCGTATTAAAGTCATCATCCATGGCAGCTTCGAATTCCTTTACGAACTCTTCCGTCTGGGCAAACGTCGCATTTTCCGCTTCGTTCATCGCTTCCGTCTGGGCAGCTCCCATCAGATGTTTCAGATTATCCACCGCATTCACAATTCTTTCCAGACCATTTGCGGACGCCTCCATTAAATCAGCACTGAAATTCAACGGGCTTCTGTAATGAGCGCTCAACATAAAGAAGCGGAGCACCTGCAGATCATACTGCTCGCTGATCTCACGGACGGTACGGAAATTTCCGAGAGATTTGGACATTTTACGGTTATCAATATTTAAAAATGCATTGTGCATCCAGTATCTGGCAAATTCTTTTCCGTTAGCCGCTTCACTCTGAGCGATCTCATTCTCATGGTGTGGGAATACCAGATCCTCACCGCCCGCATGAATGTCGATCTGCTCACCGAGATATTTCTTAGACATCACAGAGCATTCAATATGCCATCCCGGACGTCCTTCACACCACGGAGACTCCCACGCGGGTTCGCCTTCTTTTTTCGGCTTCCAGAGTACGAAATCAAGCGGATCTTCTTTCTCATCCTCACCGGTCACCAGCAGGGAACGTCCGCCCGAGCGGAGATCATCCAGATTCTTATGGGATAATTTTCCATAGTCTTTGAACCGTCTGGTGCGGAAATAAACGGTTCCGTTTTTCTCATAGGCATAACCTTTCTCGATCAGATCCGCGATCATTTCCACCATACCGCAGATTTCCTCGGTTGCAAGCGGATGTTTGGTTGCCGGCTTCACATTCATCCCTTCCATATCCTTCTTACATTCTGCGATGTATCTCTGAGAAATTTCCTGCGCAGAAACGCCTTCTTCAATTGCTTTCTTAATGATCTTGTCATCCACATCCGTAAAATTGGAAACGTAATTGACATCGTATCCCTTATATTCAAAATATCTTCTTACGGTGTCAAATACGATCATCGGTCTTGCATTTCCGATATGAATAAAATTATACACGGTCGGACCGCAGACATACATTTTCACTTTCCCCGGCTCCAGAGGTACAAATTCTTCTTTTCTTCTTGTCAGTGTGTTAAATACTTTCATGTGTCTTCCCTTTCTGATCTGTCATCTTATTCCATCATTTCATATAATTCAATTCTTTTTTCCAGTTCTTCCATTTTCTTCATCATCCACATATTTTCTTCCTGCAGTTTCTGAATATCCGCTTTGACCGGATCCGGAAGATGAATCTGATCCATATCTGTTCTCGGAATCTTCTGATTTCCCATGCGCACAATTCGTCCCGGGACACCGACAACCGTACAGTTCGGCGGCACTTCCTCGATTACGACAGAACCGGCGCCGATCTTGGAATTCTTTCCTACGGTAAATGATCCGATTACTTTTGCTCCGGCGCTCACCATAACATTATCTTCCAGCGTCGGATGCCGTTTTCCCTTTTCTTTTCCGGTTCCTCCAAGGGTCACTCCCTGATACAACGTCACATTATTTCCAAGTATCGCCGTCTCACCAATGATCACACCACTTCCGTGGTCAATAAAAAGGCCCTTCCCGATGGTAGCTCCCGGATGGATCTCGATCCCCGTTTTTCGGACTGCTCTCTGCGAAATCCACCTCGCAAGAAAATAGTGCTTCTTTAAATATAACTTATGTGCCACTCTATAATGTAACATTACTTTAAAACTGGGATACAGAAATACTTCCATCGTAGACTTAATTGCCGGATCACGTTCTCGGATCACTTCTATTTCTTCCTTCACAAAAGAAACGATACCCATATTATTACTCCTTTCTTTCAGTGAAAACGCAATAAAACTCGCAAATGGTCCACCGGACCTTGTTGGCGCATGCATGGCAACAAAAAACTCCGTCCCGATAAGAGACGAAGTTTTCCGCGGTTCCACTCTATTAAAAGGCTTTTCGACCTTTCTCCTCAATGCATATAACGGATGCACTCCGTATCCGGCTATATGATTAAACACTTTGAATGCCACGTTAATCCTTTCACCGGATCGACTCCCGAATGCACTTCACAATCCTTCTTCTCGGGTCTGCTTACAGCCGCTGACAAACCCTCTCTGTCAGATTCCGGAAAGTTACTCTTTTCGTTCTTCGTCTTTCAAACTATTTGCCTATTCTTCTATATACTATGCGAAATTGATTAATTTGTCAACCGCAAAGCAAAAATTATCACATTATACGATTTCATTCAAAAGAATCCGATTCAAAGGCTGTAGCTTGGAAATACTCTCCTTGAATTCCGCAGAGAATTTCTCCTGCTCCTCTTCCTCCACTTTTTCCAGACTCTTATAGCCGAATAAAATCGTTGTCAGCGCATCCACACTAATCATCTGGATGCCGTCACTCTTTCCTTTTGCAATGGGTTTCGTTCGAACCACCAGATGCTCTTTGTTTCCCTTAATGCTGAATATCTTATTATTCTCCCGGATAACCGGATCCACAAGAATGAACTGGAACTCCGTATCCTCATCGCAGGCCATGCACGACATCAGAGATTCTACATGCAGGATCCTGGCCATAATCATTGGTTTTTTCTTTTCCTGTTTCTTAAGGATCAGACCGCCTTTTTCAAAAATATCCTCATATCCCGGTTCTGCCAGCGGTTCCCGTACCGAAAAACCCTTTTCTTCATCAAATACCAGAATCCCTTTGATTTCATCATCTGTCTCCGCAAGGAGGATTCCGCCTTTCTGACTTTTCTGCTCCCTGAGCAAAGTTTCATAATACAGCCAGTCTCTTTTGACATAAATCTGGTATTTTTCTTCCAGAATATGTTCCGCAAAAGCCGCTATTTTCTTACAATCAGACGCAAGCGCAGGTCTGAGCAGTATCCGTTTTCCATTGCCGCTGTGAAGAATTGCATCCAGCGACGGTACTTCCCCATTTGCCATGAAAGCTTCCCACTGCTCCGCCGCATACACAAAGCGAAAATCATGCGGATAATAAATCTTTTCATCTGCCGGCATCAAAAATGTAAACGGCAGTTTCTTCGTATACATATCCCTCACCGCTTTTCGGAGCAATTCTGTCATCTGCCCCTGCCCGCGATACATTCTGTCGGTAGCAACTCCCACAATATATCGGCTGCCTTCTTCCTTTTTACCAATTTGAAGCACATAAGGATTTAAATGCAGCATGGAATGAATCTCTCCATCCTTCTCGATTACGTAGATTTCATTGTCTTCCGTTTTGGAAGTATAATAATAATCTAAAAATTCTGTCGTATCTTCGTCAAACACCCGTTCCCAGAGTGGTCTCGTAAGCACATGCTCGTTTGCCTTTAGTTTTCTTAGTATCATTCTTCTGACCTCATACATCCCCGGCAGCCGGCGCAGCTTCTCCCCTCAGTCTGCATCACATCCGTACTGCTGAAATTCGTAATCTTCTCAAGAGCGCAAATTGCCTGAGCGGAAATTCCTTCTCCGCTTCCGGTAAATCCAAGCCCTTCTTCTGTTGTCGCTTTCACGTTCACTCTGTCTCTCTCAATCCCCAAAGCACTCGCTATATTTTCCTCCATCTGCGCAATATGCGGACGCATCTTCGGTTTCTGCGCAATGATAGTGGCATCAATATTTTCTACAATATACAGATTTTCCTCCAAAAGGCCTGCCACATGTTTAAGCAGCTTCATGCTGGAAATACCACTGTATTTTTCATCCGTATCCGGGAAGTGCTTCCCTATATCGCCGAGAGCCGCAGCTCCCAGAAGAGCATCCATAATCGCATGCAGAAGAACATCTGCATCGGAATGTCCCAAAAGCCCCTTCTCATAAGGAATCTTCACTCCTCCGAGAATCAAATCTCTTCCTTCCGTTAGTCTGTGTACATCATATCCCATTCCAACCCGCATATCCCGTCTTCTCCTTCCCGATATGTACCTGATTCTTCTTTTTACGGCTCTTCTTCTGCCTCTTCATCTGTTTCTTCTCCGGAAGCAGTTCCCCATCCTTCCTCATCCATTTCAGAAAAATCGGGATCCTCATCCAGAGGCTCTGCGTCTTCGTCCATCATCACTTCACCATCATCGCTGTCCTTTCCATCGCCTGAATTTGCAGATTCATTCTTTTCATCAGCAACGGTCGGAGCTTTCCACACACGTTCCGTATTGTCAGTACGCGCCGGATTCCCGGTTCCTTCTGCCTCAACTGTGGTCTCGTCAACGCTCTCATCATCATCTCCGTTTTCCGCGTCACCGGATACTTCCTTTTCTGCTTTCATATCCTTCAGGAGTTCACGGATATTCAAAATCACTGTAGCAGCACCAAATACAATAAAGATGACTCCGAAAATGATCAAAACTGTCTTGTAGTTCGGGTTGCCCTGCATAACATCCATAATCAGTTTGACACCATTATATATCAGGTATGCACCTACAAGAATCATCAACGTCCTTCTCGTTTTTCCTTGCATTTTTTCTTCCTCCGTATTCTACATCATCACAACAATTACAGTATCCTCATGTAACTGAACTGTTATTCATTCTACCATACTTGAATTGAAATTTCCATGTTTTTTCGATTACGACTTCTGTAATCCATGCCTCTTTATTCCTATCCCAAACACGTCAAATGGCATTCTCAAAAAAAATAATTTTTTTCAAAAAAAGTGTTGACATTTTGAGATCTTCGAGATATACTATAGAAGTCGGTTGCAGGAAAGCAACTTACAGAAATGGGATCATAGCTCAGCTGGGAGAGCATCTGCCTTACAAGCAGAGGGTCATAGGTTCGAGCCCTATTGGTCCCACTTCACTGAAAAGTGAATATGGCGGGATAGCTCAGTTGGCTAGAGCACACGGTTCATACCCGTGGTGTCGCTGGTTCAAATCCAGTTCCCGCTACTAAAAAGTCTGGTTTTCCAGACTTTTTTCTTGTTCAAAACAACGTGTTATTTCAGTTACGAAATAAAAAGCCGGGATCATCTCATTTCTGCGATCATCCCGGCTTATCTATTGATTATTGTTCTATCTTTTACAGTATATTTCTATTACACAATTCCCTGAGCAGTCATAGCATCTACAACTTTTTCAAATCCTGCAATGTTTGCACCCACTACATAATTGCCTTTTGCTCCGTAACGTTCTGCTGCATCAGCCATGTTATGGCAGATATTTACCATGATGTTTTTCAGTTTCGCATCAACTTCTTCGAATGTCCAGCTCAGACGTTCGCTATTCTGAGACATTTCCAGAGCAGATGTTGCAACACCGCCTGCATTCGCTGCTTTACCAGGTGCAAATAATACGCCGTTCTCCTGAAGATATTGTGTTGCTTCGATGGTTGTCGGCATATTTGCTCCTTCTGCTACTGCAATACATCCGTTTGCGACAAGCTGTTTCGCATCATCAAGAAGAAGTTCATTCTGTGTTGCACACGGAAGTGCAATATCTACTTTTACAGACCATACACCGCGTCCTTCATGGTATTCTGAGTTCGGACGATACTTCTTGTACTCTGTCAATCTTGCACGATTTACTTCTTTGATCTCTTTCAGTGCTGCCACATCGATTCCTTCCGGATCGTATACCCATCCTGTAGAATCACTTACGGTAACAACCTTTGCTCCGAGCTGCTGAGCTTTCTGTGTAGCATAAATAGCAACATTTCCAGATCCGGATACTGCCACTGTCTTGCCTGCAAGCTCAATTCCGTTGAGTTTCAGCATCTCTTCTGTCAGATACAGAAGTCCGTATCCGGTTGCTTCTGTACGTGCAAGAGATCCGCCGTAGCTTAATCCTTTACCTGTAAGAACACCTTCGTAGAGTCCGCGGATTCTCTTATACTGTCCGAACATGTAGCCGATTTCTCTTGCTCCTGTACCGATATCTCCAGCCGGCACATCCGTGTCTGCACCGATATATTTGCAAAGCTCTGTCATAAAGCTCTGACAGAATGCCATTACTTCTCTGTCTGATTTTCCCTTCGGATCAAAGTCAGAACCACCTTTACCTCCACCGATCGGAAGACCGGTAAGAGAATTCTTAAAGATCTGCTCGAATCCAAGGAACTTGATAATACCGAGGTTTACGGACGGATGGAGACGAAGCCCTCCTTTATATGGTCCGATTGCGCTGTTGAACTGTACACGGTATCCTGTGTTAACATGAACCTGTCCCTTATCGTCTACCCACGGTACACGGAACTTAATCTGTCTCTCCGGTTCTACTAATCTTTCCAGAAGCGCATCTTTTCTGAATTTTTCTTCATTCGCCTCTACTACAACACGAAGAGATTCCAAAACCTCTTTGACTGCCTGATGAAATTCCGGTTCTGCCGGATTCTTTTTAACTACTGATTCAATTACCTCATCAACATATGACATACTACTCAATACCTCCTGTTCATTTTTTCAAATGCTTTTCATATTTACCAAATCAATTTCATTATGAAAACCACTGAATAACCTTTTTCCACTTTAAAACATCCTCTATACAATGTCAAGTTTTTTTTGCTATTTTTTGCCTGTATTTGAATATCAGAGCGCATTCTGTTTCACTTTATATAATATTTCTGATTATATTATTGATTTATATTATTTTTCCTGCAAGTATTCTTTGTATTTCCTGCACGTGCATTGCTACCATTCTGTATTTTTACAAAAAAGAACCATTTTCACACATCCATATTCTTAGCAATTTGCCATATCATATGTATTGTATGAAAACGGTTCTCATTTTATTTATATTACATCAAACAGACTTGTGACTTATTTAAAATACTTCACTCCGGATTCAAAAATCTTCATATCCTGCTCGCCGTAAATATTGACAGCTACACTGTCGCCGCGACGCTCTGAATGTGCCATCTTGCCAAGTACTCGTCCATCCGGGCTTGTAATACCTTCGATCGCACAATATGAACCATTGACATTCCACTCTTCATCCATAGAAACATTGCCATCAAGATCGCAATACTGGGTCGCAACCTGTCCGTTTGCGAACAGCTTGTCAAGCCACTCCTTGCTTGCTACGAAACGTCCTTCACCATGAGAAGCCGGATTGGTATATACGCCGCCAAGTTCAGCACCCTGCAGCCATGGAGATTTGTTCGTCACAACTTTGGTATATACCATCTTGGAAATATGACGTCCGATGGTATTGTATGTCAGTGTCGGTGAATCTGCTGTCTGGCCTACGATCTCACCATAAGGAACCAATCCCAGTTTGACAAGTGTCTGGAAACCGTTACAGATTCCGAGTACAAGTCCGTCACGCTCATTCAGCAGCTTCTCAACAGCTTCTTTTAATTTTGCATTCTGGAATGCAGTTGCAAAGAATTTCGCTGAGCCATCCGGTTCATCACCTGCTGAGAATCCGCCCGGGAACATAATGATCTGGGCTTTCACAATCTCTTTTTCAAATTCGGCAACGGAATCAAGAATGTCCGCCGCATCCATGTTCTTAAATACTCTTGTCGTTACAGTCGCACCTGCACGTTCAAACGCCTTCGCACTGTCGTATTCACAGTTTGTGCCCGGGAATACCGGAATAAATACATGCGGCTGAGCGATCTTGTTTTTGCAGATATAGATATCCTTTGTATCATAAAGCGGTGATTCTACCTTCTCCTCGGATGCCTCATCGGATACAGTACGGAATACTTTCTCCAGAGTCTCAGTCCATGCGCCTTCTGCCTCTGCAAGTGTAATTCTGACATCTGCATAAGAGAATGCCGCATCATCGGTCACTTCACCAATCACGGTGTAAGTAATGCCAAGTTCTCCAACCTTGTCCGCCGGAACTTCCGCAATAATATCTCCAAATGCAGGAGCAAATAATTCTCTGGCATCCATGTTATGCTCGATCTTAACGCCCATTCCGTTACCAAATGCCATCTTGCTGACAGCGGCGATCACACCGTGACGGTCAAGCGCATATGCTGAAACGATTCTTCCATTGTGAATATCTTCCGTGAACTTACCATATTGCTCCATCACCTTATCATATGCCGGAAGCTCATATTCATCCTTTTCAATACGAAGCCATACAAGCTTGTTACCTGCTTTTTTCAATTCAGGAGAGATGATATCCTGTTCTTTTGCAACATCTACCGCAAAGGAAACCAGTGTTGGCGGTACATCAATGTGTTCGAACGTACCGGACATACTGTCTTTACCTCCGATGGACGGAAGACCGAATCCAAGCTGCGCTTTATATGCTCCGAGAAGCGCTGCAAACGGCTGACTCCATCTGGACGGATCTTCGGTCATACGGCGGAAATACTCCTGGAATGTAAAGCGAATCTTCCTGTAATCTCCTCCGCATGCAACAATCTTTGCAATGGATTCCGTCACTGCATATACAGCTCCATGGTATGGGCTCCAGCTTGACAGGTACGGATCAAATCCATAACTCATCATGGTTACGGTATCGCATTTTCCTTTCAGAACCGGAAGCTTCGCAACCATGCTCTGCGTCTCTGTCATCTGATATTTTCCACCATGTGGCATGAAGACAGAACCTGCTCCAATCGAACCGTCGAACATCTCAACAAGTCCTTTCTGTGAGCATACATTCAGGTCCTTCAGTGTATCAAGCCATTTTTCTTTTACATCATTTACTTCTACCTGCTGTACAAGCGGGCTGTCTGCTCTGTTAGGAATGTCAACTTTTACAGTTGTCTCCTGATGTGCACCATTTGTATCAAGGAATGCACGGGAAATATTTACAATTTCCTTTCCTCTCCAGGACAATACCAGTCGCGGCTCTTCCGTTACAACAGCAACTTTTGTCGCTTCCAGATTCTCTTCCTTTGCATATGCAAGGAACTGCTCGGCATCCTTCGGATCAACAACCACAGCCATACGTTCCTGCGATTCTGATATCGCAATTTCTGTTCCGTCCAGACCGGCATATTTCTTCGGTACTTTATCCAGATCAACACGAAGTCCATCTGCAAGTTCTCCGATTGCTACAGAAACACCGCCTGCTCCGAAGTCGTTACATTTCTTGATCAGTCTGCTGACTTCTTCTCTGCGGAACAGTCTCTGAATCTTACGCTCTGTCGGCGGGTTACCCTTCTGAACCTCAGCGCCACAGGTCTCAATCGATTCTTCTGTATGAACTTTGGAAGATCCGGTTGCTCCGCCGCAGCCGTCACGGCCGGTGCGTCCGCCAAGCAGGATAATGATATCTCCCGGATCGGAAGTCTCACGAATAACAGCACGTCTCGGAGCCGCAGCCATAACTGCTCCGATTTCCATACGTTTTGCCACGTAATCCGGATGATAGATTTCTTTTACAAGGCCGGTTGCAAGACCGATCTGATTACCATAAGAACTATAGCCATGTGCGGCACTGCGGACAAGTTTCTTCTGCGGAAGCTTTCCTTTGATCGTCTCTTTTACTGAAACGGTTGGATCTGCCGCTCCTGTCACACGCATAGCCTGATATACATAAGTACGTCCTGACAGCGGGTCGCGGATCGCTCCTCCAAGGCAGGTAGCCGCTCCACCAAACGGTTCAATCTCTGTCGGATGGTTATGGGTTTCATTCTTGAAGTTCACAAGCCATTCTTCTTCAACACCATCTACTTCAACCGGCACAACGATACTGCAGGCATTGATCTCATCAGACTCTTCCTGATCTTCCAGTTTTCCTTCCCTTTTGAGTTTTCTCATCGCCATCAGAGCAAGATCCATCAGGCAGACAAATTTGTCTTCACGCCCTTTAAAGATCTCACTGTGTGTCTGTAAGTATTCTTTATAAGTATCTTCGATCGGAGCACGATAATCCCCCTCCCCAAAGCTTACATCTGTAAGTTCCGTAGAGAACGTCGTATGGCGACAGTGATCAGACCAGTATGTGTCAAGGACACGGATTTCTGTCATAGAAGGATCTCTCTTCTCTTCTCCCCGGAAATAATTCTGAATATGCAGAAAATCTTTAAAAGTCATTGCAAGCCCCAGAGAATCATATAATGCCTTCAGTTCCTCTTCCGGCATATCCTTGAATCCCTCGAAAATCTTAACATCTGCCGGCTCATCGAACTTGGTCACCAGTGTTTCCGGCTTATCAAGACTCGTTTCTCTTGAATCAACAGGGTTGATACAATGAGCTTTGATTGCATCAAATTCAGCATCACTGATCTCACCTTCAATCACATAAGTTGTAGCAGTTTTGATAACCGGAAGCTCATCTTCCTTAATAAACTGCACACACTGGACTGCCGAATCCGCTCTCTGGTCGAACTGTCCCGGAAGGAATTCCACAGAAAAAATACGGTCATTCTCTCCATGTGGAAAATCTTCATGATAAAGAACATCTACCGGTGGTTCTGCAAAAACGCCATTACATGCTCTGTCAAATGTGGCATCCGAGAGATTCTCCACATCATAACGAATCAACACCCTTACATTTGTAACCGATTTGATTCCGAGGTAACTCTTCACTTCATGTCCAAGTTCCTTCGCCTGAACGGCAAATTCAGGTTTTTTCTCCACATACACTCGTTTTACACTGTTCATAATTTCCTCCATTAGTTAATCATATTTTAAACTGCGTGAGGCAGCATAAGTTACTGCATAGTCTTATTCTATCACATTCATTTTTATAAGTATAGTCAATATATCTAAACTGTTTTATAAGTTTTTCTAATTAACATTCTCTTCTTTTCTGTCCAATCGTTTACTTATCACACAAACAATAAGAGATCCCAAAAGCATAACAATAAAGATAACAGCAATCCGGATAACCATGTCAAAGAAGAATCCTTCCGGGAGCATTCGTATCATATAGTCATATTCCGGATCGAACATCCACAGATCATTGTCAAAAAACAATTCATGAAAAATCACGAAGCATTTCGTAAAGTTTTGCGAGATCAGAACGCCCAGAGCCACAATAACAACTGCAAAAACCGCGAGTATCCGCTCATACATATACGGTATGATTTTTTTCCAATTTCCTTTGAGCGCAAACAATGCAATAACTCCTGCAATAAGAATAATAAACGTTGCTCTCCTCAGGGATAGTCCACCCAGAAACAGTCCCTGCACATCTTCCATATGCAGTCTATCCTGTTCATTAAAAAAATCCTGTCGTTCCCCTTCTACCATTGTCTCGATCCTTAAGACCTCTTCCTTTCCTCTTAGATAAGACATCATATATTCTGTGACTTCCATGATGTCCTCCATTTCCATATCCAGCTGCTCCTCAACTCCGTATTTACTGTATTCTTTTTCATAAAAATCAAAATCACTGTAAATACCGATTTCAAAACTGCTGATCAAAAATATAAAAATCAAGCTCAGAGCAATTACACCACCCAGAAATTTATGAAGCCATGTTTCACCTATAATTTTCCCGTTGTCTTTTCTTCCTGTCGCTTTCTTCATGATTCCATCTTTCCTTTCGATCTCTCTTGTTTTTTTCTTCCACATCTCTTATAATACAAATGAGTTTTATAAGGAGGACTAATAATGGATATTAATTACGAATTATATAAAGTGTTTTATTATGTGGCCGATACTCTGAGCTTCTCAGAAGCATCCAAGCAGCTCTATATCTCTCAATCTGCCGTCAGCCAGTCCATCAAAGCCCTGGAGAAGAAGCTGGATCAGACTCTTTTTATAAGAAGTACGAAAAAAGTACAACTCACCCCGGAAGGCGAGATTCTTCTTCGCCACATTGAACCGGCGATCCACCTGATCAAGCGCGGCGAGGCTCAGATTCTGGAATCCGCCACCACCGGCGGACAGATCCGAATCGGTGCAAGTGACACCATCTGCCGATACTTTCTGGTTCCCTATCTGGAACGCTTTCACAGAGCTTTTCCAAATGCCCACATAAAAGTGACCAATGCTACATCTATTAAATGTACCGAACTTTTGGAGACAGGTCAAGTGGATTTGATCGTAGCAAACTATCCAAACGCATACCTCGGCAATCTGGTCTCCATAAAAAAAATAAAAGAATTTCAGGATGTATTTATCGCCAATCACGCATTTCGCGAATTGAAAGGACATCCCTTATCCTTAAAGCAGCTTCTGGATTACCCAATCATCATGCTGGACAAAAAAAGCACGACAAGCGAATTCCTTCACTCTCTGTTTCAGAAGCATCAGCTCGATCTCGTCCCGGAGATTGAACTCAGCAGCAACGACCTGTTGATTGATCTTGCAAGCATCGGTCTGGGGATCGCCTTTATCCCGGATTATTGTTTTCCGATAAAGTCCGACGATCTCTTCATCGTTGAGACTACCGAAAAACTTCCAAAAAGACAGCTTATTGCCGCCTATAACGAACATGTTCCCATCTCAAGAGCGGCTCAGGCTTTTCTTAATTATTTTGACGAACCTGTCATCTCCCAAAATCCTGATACGATCTGACTTTTAGGCATTCTGGCTATCCCAGAATGCCTTCACTTTCTCCTCCACATCTTCTAAAACGCAGGCTCCACAATCCTCCCATTCTCTTGGAAATATCTCCCGGCACCGGCGCTCCCGAAACCGTTCATCCAAAAGGAGAATCACACCTCTGTCCTCTTCCGTCCGGATTACTCTTCCTGCTGCCTGCAGCACCTTATTCATTCCCGGGTACAGATATGCATAGTCAAATCCCTGTCCGCCGTCTTTGTCAAAATAATCCTTGAGAATCGCTCGTTCACTGCACACCTGGGGAAGGCCGGTACCAATAATAAAGGCACCGATCAGTTTTTCTTCCGCAAGATCAATGCCTTCCGAAAAGATTCCTCCCATCACGCAAAAACCGACCAGACTTCCTTCGCGCACTTCCTCAAATGTTTCCAGAAAAATCTCTCTTGCTTCTTCGTTCATATAGTGAGATTGCAGAATACACTCCGTCTGACCATCTCCCATCTCGCACCGCATTTTCTCAAAAGCATCATATACAGCTTCCATAAATTGATAGGATGGACAAAACGCCATATAGTTTCCCTGCTTCGCGCGAACAGTCCGCCAGATATATTCCGCATATCGCTTATACATATCTTCCGTTCGCTTCTTATATCGTGTACTGACATCCGTTCCGTTTAGTATCAAACGTCTGCTCTGGTCAAATGTAGATTCCGCATAGACCGCATAATTATCCTTGTCCGTGCTCAGCAGCTTTTTATAATACTGTATTGGCAAAAGCGTTGCCGAAAAAAAGATCGTACTATTCCCCATATCCAGATATTTCTGGAGATTTGCCGCCGGATTGACACAGAAAAGCTTCAACATAAATCTCTGATCCTTCTGCATTTGCGAATAGATCACATAATTTTCATCCAATGCCTCATAAATACTGATGAAGGAACGAATCGAAAAATAAAAATCCCGGACAACATCCGCCACGTTCCTGTCCTGACAGTTCTCCAGGAACGTTTCAATCCTCGGCATGAGATTCATTAATTTCAGGTAAATATGGGAAGCACTGCTCACCACCCGATAATCTTCACATTCCTTCTTCATTGCCAGTAGAAGCTTATTACACTCATCCAACCTTTTCGCAAGTTTATAATCAAGCGTCTTCACCAGTTTTTTCACATTCAGAAAATCTTCTTTGTAGATCTCTGCACTGTACATCTGTCTTCCGCGCTCGACAAGATTATGCGCTTCATCAATCAGAAAAATATACTCCCCCGATACTCCTTCGGAGAAAAACCGCTTCAAATGTGCATTTGGATCAAATACATAATTATAATCACAGATCACAGCATCTGCCCATGTGGATACATCGAGTCCCATCTCAAACGGACACACACAGTGCTTTTTCGCCTGTTCTTCCAGCGCTGCTCTGCTCATCTCGTCCGTGGAAGTAAGCAGTTCGTACACGGCGTCATTTACACGGTCAAAATGTCCTTTTGCGTACGGACAGTATTCCGGATTGCATTCCGTCTCATCGCAAAAACAGATCTTCTCCTTCGCCGTCAGCGTGATCACCTTCATTTTCAGTCCCTGCTCTTTCAGGATTTGAAACGCCTGCTCGGCAACCGTTCTTGTGATCGTCTTCGCCGTCAGATAAAAGATCTTTTCCCCCAGCTCCTCCCCGACTGCTTTCACAGCCGGAAACACTGCCGATAACGTCTTTCCGACACCGGTCGGTGCCTGAATAAACAGTTTTTTCTTTCTCAGGATCGTACGATAAACGGATGCCGCCAGCTCTTTCTGTCCTTTCCGGTACGAAAAAGGAAACTGGACTCCTTTTGCAGATGCGTTCCGCTTTCTGCGCCATTCCACTTGGAATTTCGCCCATTTTTCATATTTCATGATCAGTTCATCAAACCACAGTTTCAATTCTTTGCAGTCATAGGTATAACAGAATCTCTTGATCTCCTCCGTATCCATCTGGCAGTACGTCATCTGCACACCGATAAAAGAAAGGTCTCTCTGCTCTGCATACATCCAGGCATAGCATTTCGCCTGAGCAAGATGTACTCCCACCGGCTCTTTGATTTCATCCAGCTCACAGAGTACTCCTTTAATCTCATCAATTGTCACTACGTCCGCCTCTTCCAGAATCCCGTCTGCGCGTCCCTCCACTTTCAAGCAGAAACCGTCACATGGGATCTCCTTTTTCATCGACACCTCCGCGTGATATCCCGCACCCATGCTTCGCTGAATCTTTCTATGGATCTTTCCACCCATCTGCATGGCTTCGGCATCCAGAATTCCTCCTGTTCGATTGTCAATATCGCCTTCCCGTAAAATGAATTCTACCAGATTCCGGACCGATATTCTGATCACCGGCATTTCCTGTTCCATCTCATTATCTCCCGATTCTTACATTCTTTCTATATCTTAACACGAAACAGAATCGAGAAAAAGCATTACGTGATATTTTCACTCCATTAATTCTGGAACTCCACGATATTTTTTCTGTACCAGATCGGCAGATGCTGTCTCTGGCGCACATAACTCTCGCGCTCATTGATCGAGATACTCTCAAAAAACCCTTTCCATAACTTCTGGATTTCCATCTCCGATTCGGACAAACGTTCCAGTATCTCCATATCCGCCTCGATTCCAGAGATCAGGAACCAGCTCTTTCTTGCCTCATGTACCGCAAAAACCTCATGTGTACCGTCAAAGATTAACCAGTTTTCAAGTGGCAGCCGATCTGCAAAATGCGGTGCGATACACGCAAGTATCTGACTTTTCGGATCGATTCTGGCAAATAGTATTCCGCTTTCCAATTCCTTAAAACGCAGAAATTCTTTGAAATAATGTGCTTCATTGGAAACCTTTCTGCTAAGCGCAAATACTTTCTCTACGGAAGGACTGGTCAGATTTTCCATGATCCTGGTACTATCCTTCAGCCTTCTGGCCGCAAACATCGTCCCCAGTATCGCATCTCCTTTGGCTGGATCAGACGAAAGAGCCGCATGATACAGTTTCCGATATGCATCCATCCCAAGGTGGTTCTTGATCATCTTCTCAACCGCGATCACCTTTTCTTCCCTTTCCTCACACTCCGTGTATTCACAAAACAGCTTTTGTTCAACACTGCCTTTAAAAGCAATTCCTGCATCCCCAGTTTCTCTTCTCTCCTTCCAGGCATCATACACCGCCGAAAAAATCCCGGTGATATCATCATGACAGACATAGATTTTCTGCACATTTCCCACTTCCTTCCACAGCAAACGAATCTCCTGAGAATCTCACATCATCAAATAACGACAGCTGCCTGTAATTCATCCCAATCACAGAATCCGGCAACCGTTCTTTACCGTCCAGAATATTCCTTGTTATATAATCCTGATCCATACGCACCGGATACATCATCTTGCCACTGCACGTAATAAAATACAGTGCTCTTTTCAGCACGACTCCCATTTTCTTAAGATCCGCAAAATCAACCGTCCCAAGCCTTCTTGCCTTTACGATCCGGGACGCCGACCGGTATCCAATCCCCGGAACTCGAAGCAGCATGTGGTAGTCCGCCCTGTTCACCTCAATCGGGAACTCCTCCAGATGGCGGACTACCCAGTCACATTTAGGGTCCATCAATACATTAAAATTCGGATTCTCTTCATCCAACAATTCATCCACATGAAACTGATAGTAACGCAGCAGCCAGTCCGCCTGATATAACCTGTGTTCTCTCAGAAGCGGCGGGCCACTATCTGTTTTGACCGGAAGCGCTTTATCTTCGTTCACGGGAACAAACGCCGAATAAAACACTCTCTTCAGTTCAAACTTCTGATAAAGTGCCTCCGTCACCTGCATAATCTGAAAGTCAGTTTCTGGAGTTGCTCCGATAATCATCTGCGTACTCTGCCCTGCCGGCACAAACTGCGGAGCATGCCGGTATACTGTCAATTCCTGCCTATTTTCTTTTCGCTTTTCCTGCACCAGCCTCATGGGAGTCAGGATATTCTTCCGACTCTTGTGCGGTGCAAGAAGGCGAAGACTTTCTTGCGTTGGGAGTTCCAGGTTCACACTCATTCTGTCTGTAAGATATCCCACCTTCTGAATCAGTTCCTGACTCGCCCCCGGAATGGCTTTCACATGGATATAGCCCTGAAAATTACACTCTTTTCTCAGCTTATACAGCGTCGCATAGATCAATTCCATTGTATAATCCGGACTCTTTAAAATACCGGAGCTCAAAAACAATCCCTCTATATAATTACGTCGATAAAACTCCATCGTCAGCTTACAAACTTCATCGGGAGTAAAGGAAGTACGGATCACATCATTGGATGAACGGTTCACACAGTATTTGCAATCAAAAATGCACTCGTTGGTGAAAAGGATCTTAAGCAGTGAAATACACCGTCCGTCTGCCGAAAAACTGTGGCAGATTCCTGCTTTCTCACAATTCCCCATACCGGTTCCGTCTCCTTTCCTGTCCACACCGCTGGAAGTACACGCCACATCATACTTTGCTGCATCCGACAGTATATTCAGCTTCTCATACAGGTTCATCTCCGTCTGGATCCGCACTTTTCATTCCTCCTTATTCTCCGTTCTTCGATCTTTGAGCATTTGCAAACTTACGTTCCGAACATTTGTTCTTTTATATAGTAACATATTCAAGTCGATTTATCAATATCTGAACCATATTTTTCTCATATGCGAAGCAACTAAAAAAAAGACGCTCCACATTACTGTGAAACGCCCCATTTTTATCATTGCCGGACTCCTACTGGAATCTTTCAATAATATTTGTCAGATATTTATTTTCAGCCTCATAGAACTTCTCCTGTTCTACGATTTCAGCCAGCTGAGGATCAATCGGCATTTTTCCAAGCACTTCTGTTCCAAGATTTTCCGCGATCTCATCAATGTGGCTCTCTCCGAAGACGGAAATCCGCTTTCCGCATTCCGGGCATTCCAGATAACTGTAGTTTTCTACAATTCCAAGAACCGGAATATTCATCTGTTTTGCCATATTGTATGCTTTCTCCACAATCATCTGTACCAGATCCTGCGGTGATGTGACGATCACAACTCCATCGACAGGCAAAGACTGGAAAACGGTCAGCGGTACATCACCGGTTCCCGGCGGCATATCGACAAAAAGGAAATCCAGATCTCCCCACATTACATCTGTCCAGAACTGAGTTACAACCCCCGCAATGATCGGTCCTCGCCAGATCACAGGATCAGACTCTCTCTCAAGGAGCAGGTTGACGGACATAATCTTAGTTCCGTCTTTAGCAATACATGGGAACATACCTTCTTCATTTCCGACTGCACTTTCGTGCACTCCATACATTTTCGGTATAGACGGTCCTGTGATATCGGCATCCAGGATTCCGACCGTGTATCCCTGGCTGATGGCAAGCCGTGCAAGAGATGCAGTCACCATAGATTTACCGACTCCGCCTTTTCCGCTCACCACGCCGATTACTTTTTTCACCTGTGAATACGGATTAGCCGGTGCTTTCATATCTTCTTTCTTGCTTTTACACGAGCCTGCGTGCGCACAGGAAGAACACGCCTCCGGTGAACATCCGCTGTTCTGCTCTTCTGCCATAATTCTCAACCTCCAAAATATATATTATTCTTCTACCACAGCAATGACTTCAACTTCGCAGAGAAGGTTCTTCGGAAGCGTCTTTACTGCAACACAGCTTCTTGCCGGTTTTGATGTAAAGTATTTGCCATATACTTCATTAAAGGCAGCGAAGTCTCCCATATCACTTAAGAAACAAGTCGTCTTTAAAACTTTGTCAAATGAACTTCCTGCTGCTCTTAATACTTCTCCAAGATTCTTACAAACCTGTTCTGTCTGCTCTTCAATGGTAACAGCCTCGACCGTATTTGTCTCCGGATTGATAGCGATCTGACCTGCAGAATAAAGGATACCATTGTGTACATATCCCTGTGAATAAGGTCCTAATGCTTTTGGTGCTTTCTCAGTTGCTACTGGTTTCAT
Source organism: Bariatricus sp. HCP28S3_A4 (assembly GCF_052066395.1). Taxonomy (NCBI): domain Bacteria; kingdom Bacillati; phylum Bacillota; class Clostridia; order Lachnospirales; family Lachnospiraceae; genus Bariatricus; species Bariatricus sp. HCP28S3_A4. The sequence continues at coordinate 119,500 of NZ_JBQHSE010000001.1, forward strand.
AATCTCGTCTCTCCTTTTCCTGGTATTTTCTATGAAAATGCCGTTTTATACTATAGTTTTTGAGCTCTCGTCAAGCCCCCGGAACCATAGTACTAGAATACCATAGCTTTCGGGAAAATCCAATCCTTTTTCCAAATAATCTGTAACTAATCCATTGCCAGTTCTTCCTGCTCCCTCGTTACATTTTTGATCCATTTATACCCCAGGAAACGCTTGACAGTGATCGGCACCTTGATCACTTCGTCACTCATCAGTAATACATAAACCACCGGAACACTGGCCCGAAAAACGAACGCTGCGATCGCTCCGAGCAGGATGGAACAGCACCACATCGTAGTTGCATCCAGACGAAGTCCGAATCTGGTGTCTCCCCCCGAGCGGAACACCCCCACCACAAGTGTTGTATTAATTGCCTGACACAGCGCGAAATAAGACATAACAAAAAACATAAACATCAGGTAACTCTTTGCTTCCGGAGAAAGTGTCATAAATCTGCTCACTGCCGGAGCCGAAACCAATATGATCCCCGCGGCAATGAATCCAGTGATGACACTCAGAACCGCAAATCTTCTGCCATATGCTTTCGCGAGCTCATACTGTCGCTCTCCGATCGTTTTCCCCAGATAGATTGCCGTCGCATTCGAGACACCGAAAACAACCACTGTGGAAAGTTCTCTTACCACCTGCACAACAGAATTTGCCGCGACTGCTGCACTGCCGAGATGTCCGATCACCGCCGTATTGGCAGAGCTCCCCATTCCCCATACCAGCTCGTTCAAAATAACCGGAGTCGCGTAGAACAAAAAGTCTTTCAACAGCACTTTATCAATGTTCCACATGTCGCTCAAATGAAAACGGACCACTTTATTTCTGAATTTTGCATACCATATTACAATCATAAGTCCAAGGATTCTTGAAATCAAAGTTCCGATCGCCGCTCCTTCAATTCCCATCTTTGGGAATCCCATAAGCCCGAAGATCAACACTGCGTTGACTATAATATTCACTATAAGTGAAGCACCGTATACGACCGTCGCGATTACGACCCTCTCAATGCTGCGCATAATATACAGATAGACCTGAGTTGCCGCCATGATTACATAAGAAAGCGCAACAATCCTCAGATATTTCACGCCTTCCGCAATGACTTCCGGGTCATTTGTATAGATCCGGAGTAGTGTCTCAGGGATCAGTTCGGCTGCCAAAGCGAAAGCCAATGCTCCGCCAATACCGATCAGCATGCCCATCCCCAGGATTTTTTCAATCGTCCGGGTATCCTTTTTCCCCCAATACTGCGCAGTCAGCACCGTAGCTCCTGACGTAGTTCCGAACAGGATCAGCGTCATGATGAACTGAATCTGTCCGGCAAGCGATGCTCCGGAAAGGACCTTCTCCCCAACCCGTCCCAGCATAAATACATCGGCTGCCTGAACCCCGACATTGATCAGGTTCTGCAGCGCCATCGGAATGATAAGCAGACATACCTGTTTATAGAAATTTTTCCAGTTAATATCCATCTTATCTTCCGTTTGCCGACTGAAAGATTTGATAAACATCGTTTACATCTAACTCCTTTATTTTCGATAATTTTACCGTTCCGCCTTTGGTTGCGTTCATTGCCAGTTCCATCAAAGTATCATCACTGAGTGTCCCGATTTCAAGCTCTTTCAAATTCACCGGCATTTCCAGGCTGCGGAAGTAATCCACCGTTTTCCGGATTGCCTCCCGCGCTGTCTCCACAGCATCTTTTCCCTGAATTCCCCACACTTTCTGACCGTAATGGCAGAAACGATCCACATCATATCGATATACATACTCTGCCCAGGATCCCCACATTGCAGACAAAGTCGCCCCATGTGCCAGATCATATTTCGCTCCGAGAGCATGTCCGAATTTATGCACACAGAAATCTTTTTCTCTGCCAAGCCCCGTCAGATCATTATGCGACAGACTTCCGCACCACATAATCTCACTCATCGCATCATAATCCTCTGGATTCTTAAATCCTTTTATTCCATTTTCGATCATGACCCTGAGAAGCCCTTCTGCGATTTCATCTGTCATCTGGTTTTTCTGATTAGGAATGAAGTATCGTTCCAACGTATGCATCATAATATCCACAACTCCACATGCAATCTGATATGGCGGCAGAGTAAATGTCAGTTCCGGATTCATAATCGCAAATTTGGGGCGGTTAAATACCGTAGTAATTCCACTTTTTTCCCCGGTCTCTTCATTTGTCAGAACAGAAGATGAGCTCATCTCACTGCCGGCTGCCGCAATCGTAAGTACACATCCCATCGGAAGAGACCGGGTAAGTGGCACTTTCTGCGTCCAGATATCCCATAGCTTTGTTCCCGGATTCGCTGCCCCATGTGCAATTGCTTTCGCCGTGTCGATCGAACTGCCTCCACCAACGGCCAGGATAAAATCCGCCCCGAACTCCAACGCCTTCTGAACTCCCCGTTCCGCATATGCGAGTCTCGGATTCGGTTTCACTCCGCCAAATTCTTCATATGTAATTTTCTCTTCTCGCAGAGCATTTTCAATCGTTTCCAGAAGACCGCTTTTCACGACACTTCCTCCTCCATAAACGATCAGCACTCTGTGTCCGTTCCATTTTTTCACTTCTATTCCCGCCTGAAGATGCGTCTTGCTTCCAAACACAATTTCAGTAGGTGTATATTGTGTAAAATTCTGCATTATTCTCCTCCGTTCTAAGATCGTCGCAGATCTTACCTATATTCTGTTGTTTTATACAATCATGGGAAAATCAGGACCGATTCCAGTTCATACTTCTATTAGAAAAAAGAAATGATTCTGTTCGATTTTTCCGGAGAAAAGAATTGCTTCTCTTCTTTCCGGAAAACGAACAATGGCAATATACATTCACTAACTACTATATAATTCTACAGCCAGATCTTACCGGTTGTTTCACCGTTGATTACATAATATACAGCGTAATCTTCCGGTTTGATATAGAGTTCCATGGACTTGATGTCTGATACTTTGTGTTTTGCCTTTGTCCATTCTTTCTTAACTGCCGCAACCATATCTTTCGTATTTACTTCTTTTTCACCATACTGCAAAACAATTTCTGTCTTGATTTCTTTCTTAGTTGCCTCTTTTCTTGTCTTAGCTGCTGCTTTCTTTACATCTTTCACAGTCTTCTCTACAGCTTCTTTCACGTCTTCTACCTTCTCTTCTGCCATTTTTACCGCTTCTTCTGCCATAGCTGCTGCAGCTTCTTTTACTTCTTCTGTCTTAACTTCTACAGCTTCTTTTACTTCTGCTGCATTAACCGGGGCTTTTGCTTCTGCTGCTTTTACATTCTTATCAATTACTGCTTTAGAACGTTTGCTTACTCTTGCCATATTTAAATATCCTCCTCGATTCTAAGTTACTGCATGTTGCCACATAACAAAGTACAAAAACCGGAAAAATTTTCCTCGGAATTTGCTTACCGCGATATTATACCACAGAAATTTCAAAAAGTCACATTGATTCCCAAGATATATTTGACTTTCAGCCTTTTTTAATGTAGAAATTTTTCTCAATTTTACTGTATTAATTATGCAAATTGTGCTATAATATTTATATTGCAAAGAAAGGAAGGTAACATTATGGTATTATTGGTTGGCATTATCGCAGTTGCAATCATCGCAGCTATCGTTACCGCCTGTGTTACTTCAGTAATTGGTGGCATCGCCGGCAGCGAATTGGAAGAAGAAGAATAAAAATATGCGTTTCATGTGGGATGTTCACACGAAACGCATATTTTTTATTCTTCCAATTCTTCTAACTTTTCCTTCACCTTATCCATGAAGCCTTTTTTCTTATTCTTTGTTTTTCCTTCGGGTTCTTCTTCCTGATTCAAAGAATTCCCTGTCAATTCATCAAATTTGCGAAGTGCCTCTTTGGCCTCTGCACTTAATTTTTCCGGTGTCTGAATCACAAGCGTGACATAATGATCTCCACGTACCTGCGGATTTCTGAGCGAAGGAACACCTTTTCCTTTCAGACGCACTTTCGTATCGGTCTTTGTTCCCGGTTTTATATTATAAAGCACATCCCCATCAATCGTCTTAATTCTTACGTCACCACCGAGCGCTGCCTGTGCAAATGTAATCGGTGCTGTTGAAAACAGATGTACATCCTGTCTCTGGAAAATCGGATGCCGTGAAACAGTAACCTCGACCAAAAGATCTCCTCTCGGACCTCCATTCACCCCAGGTTCTCCCTTTTCGCGAATCCGTACGCTCTGTCCATTATCAATACCTGCCGGAATAGAAACCTTAATCTTCTTTCGACTGGACGTATATCCTGTTCCTCCACAATCCGGACATTTTTCGCGAATAACCTTACCTGTTCCCTGACACTCCGGACAAGTCTGTACATTCTGTACTGTTCCGAAGAACGACTGGGATGTATAGACTACCTGTCCTTTTCCACCGCATCGGCTGCAGGTTTCCGAACTTGTTCCCGGTTTTGCCCCGGTACCGTTACATTTACTGCACGGATCTTTCAACACAACCTCCAGTTCCTTCTCACAGCCAAACACAGCCTCTTCAAATGTAATTCTAACACCTTTTCGAATATTTGCCCCTTTCATAGGACCGGTATTGGCACGGCCTCCTCTTCTGCCTCCGCCAAATAAATCACCAAATATATCGCCGAAAATATCGCCGAAATCTGCGCTGTTAAAATCGAATCCTCCGAATCCCCCGGCTCCGCCGGCACCTCCTTCAAAGGCGGCATGTCCAAACTGGTCATATTGACGACGTTTTTCGGGATCACTCAGTACTGCATATGCTTCAGAGGCTTCTTTAAACTTTTTTTCGGCCTCGGCATCCCCCGGATTCATATCCGGATGGTATTTCTTGGCCAAAGCCCGATATGCTTTCTTCAATGTCGCCTCATCCGCATCTTTGGAGACACCAAGGACTTCATAGTAATCTCTTTTTGATTCTGCCATAACCCTACCTCATCACTTCTACTTTTTCGTATGCATAGCAACAAATCTGCAAGACGGATTTACCCGCCTTGCAGAAAATAATTTTGTTAAACAAGAACTTAAACTTCTCTATAATCTCCGTCTACAACGTCATCTCCGTTGTATCCTTCCGGTGCCGGTCCTGCTTCCGGAGCCGGTCCACCCTGTGCTCCTGCTGCGCCGGCTGCAGCACCAGCCTGCTCATAAACCTTTGTGAACAGCTTCTGTGCACTTTCCATCAGTTTTTCTTTTGCAGCCTTGATCTCAGCGACCTGAGCATCTGTCATTTCATCGCCTGCTTTTGCAAGCAAATCTTTCAGAGTCTGAACATCAGCTTCTACTGCGCTTCTGTCAGCAGCATCGATCTTGTCACCAACTTCTTTCATTGCTTTCTCGGTCTGGAATACCATTGCGTCTGCGTCATTCTTGGTGTCAATTGCTTCTTTACGCTTCTTATCCTGTGCTTCGAACTCAGCAGCTTCTTTTACTGCACGATCGATATCTGCATCGGACATATTAGAACCTGCTGTGATCGTAATATGCTGTTCTTTTCCTGTTCCCAGATCTTTTGCTGATACATTTACAATACCGTTTGCATCGATATCAAATGTAACTTCGATCTGCGGGATTCCACGCGGTGCCGGCGGAATTCCGTCCAGTCTGAACTGTCCGAGGGACTTGTTGTCTCTTGCGAACTGTCTTTCACCCTGAACAACGTTGATATCAACTGCTGTCTGGTTATCTGCAGCAGTAGAGAAAATCTGGCTCTTCTTGGTCGGGATTGTTGTATTTCTCTCGATCAATCTTGTAGCAACACCACCCATTGTCTCGATGGACAGTGACAGCGGAGTTACATCCAGAAGAAGGATGTCGCCTGCGCCGGCATCTCCAGCCAGTTTACCGCCCTGAACGGATGCACCAAGGGCTACACACTCATCCGGATTCAGAGATTTGCTCGGTTCTTTGCCTGTGAGACGTTTTACTTCTTCCTGTACAGCCGGGATACGGGTAGATCCACCTACCAGAAGTACCTGGCCAAGGTCAGACGCTGTGATACCTGCATCAGACAGTGCACGTCTTACCGGTTCTGCTGTCTTTTCAACCAGTTCATGAGTTAATTCATCGAATTTAGCTCTTGTCAGGTTCATATCGAAATGCTTCGGTCCTTCTGCTGTTGCAGTGATGAACGGAAGGTTAATATTAGTTGTTGTTGCAGACGAGAGCTCTTTCTTTGCTTTTTCAGCTGCTTCTTTCAATCTCTGAAGAGCCATCTTATCTGTAGAAAGATCTACACCTTCTTTTGCCTTGAAATCTGCAAGCATATAGTCTGTGATCTTCTGATCGAAGTCATCTCCGCCAAGTCTGTTGTTACCTGCTGTAGATAATACTTCGATAACGCCGTCACCGATCTCAATAACGGATACATCGAATGTACCACCGCCAAGGTCATAAACCATGATCTTCTGTTCTTTTTCATTGTCCAGACCATAAGCAAGTGCTGCCGCTGTAGGCTCGTTGATGATACGTTTTACATCAAGACCGGCGATCTTACCGGCATCCTTGGTAGCCTGACGCTGTGCATCGTTGAAATATGCCGGAACAGTGATAACTGCTTCTGTAACCTTTTCTCCAAGGTATGCTTCTGCATCTGCTTTCAGTTTCTGAAGAATCATAGCTGAAATTTCCTGCGGAGAATATTTCTTTCCGTCAATGTCAACTTTATGGTCTGTTCCCATTTCTCTCTTGATAGAAGAAATTGTCTTTTCTGCGTTTGTAACTGCCTGACGTTTTGCAGGTTCACCTACCAGACGTTCTCCTGTTTTTGTAAATGCTACGATAGACGGTGTTGTTCTTGCACCTTCTGTATTTGCGATTACAACCGGCTGACCACCTTCCATAACCGCTACACAACTGTTTGTTGTACCTAAATCAATACCAATGATTTTGCCCATTATGAAGACCTCCTAATATTTTAAAAAATTTGTTTACTTACTTTGTTTATATAGAGTATATCTGCATCTTCATGTGTAAATATACAAACTATTTCATTCATTCTGCTATTTTAATTAGCAACCTTTACCATGCTGTGTCTCACAACACTTTCACGATACATATATCCTTTCTGGAATTCCTCGACCACGACATTCTCTCCGGCCTCTTCATCTTCAATATGCATCACTGCATTATGAAAATCCGGGTTAAATTCCTGTCCGACCGCCTCAATCGGTTTCACACCGATGCCTTCCAGTGTTGTCATAAGCTGCTTGTAGATCTTATCCATTCCCTGCACAAACGGATCTTCTTTGTTTTCCTCAGCTACAGACTGCAGGCCGCGTTCAAAATTATCAACGACCGGAAGAATCTTTTCCACGATATCTTTTGCACCGATCTCATACATGGCTGATTTTTCTTTCTCAGTCCGCTTTCTGTAATTATCGAATTCTGCCATCTGTCTGGTAAGCTTATCTGTCAGATCTGCAATCTGCTCATCCTTCTTGTCTTTTTTATTCTTTTTTTCAAAAAGCTTTGATTTTTTCGGCTCCGCAGTTTCTTCTGTTTTTTCTTCTTCCTTCGCATCTGCTTCGCCGGCCTCTTTGTTCTCACCTTCCCGACTTTCTTCGGAATCCTCTTCCTTATCATTTTCTTTTTCAGCAGCTTCTTCTGCTTCCGCTTCCATGGCGGCTTTCTTTGCCTCTTCCACTGCTTCTTTTACCATTTCTTCATTACTCATCTGATTATCCAACGGTTCTGCCACCTTTCTCCTTTCATAGTCCTGATGTTCTAACCATCCCTGTGGAAAATCTCATCCAGTTCCGCCATCAGAGTCTTTAACGTCTTCATTACATGTTCGTAATCCATCCGCTTCGGTCCAATGATTCCAATGGTCCCCTGCATACCCTCACCAAGCTCATAGGTCGCTGTGACAACACTGCAGTCCTTCATCTTCTCCACATTGGATTCATTTCCGATATAGACCTGAATGTCTTTATTCTCGCTGCTGGCCATCGTCTTTGATACCAGCGCTGCCAGCTGCTGCTTTTCTTCGAAAGCACTGATAATCTCCTGAGCGCTCTGCTTATCGCTAAGCTCCGGATATTTAAAAATATTCGTTGCGCCGCTGGTGTAAATCTCCATGTCATCATCAAGCTGTATCACATTCGCCACTGCATCCAGCACATTACTGACCACTTCACTGTGAATCCCTGCCTGTTCCTTCAGTCTGGCGATCATTCCGAGATTGATCTCTTCCACCGACAGTCCGATCAGTGCCGTATTTAACAGCATATTCAGTTTCAGCAATGCTTCGTTATCCAATGGCTCTTCCAGTGTAATAATCTGGTTCTTTACGATATTTCCATCCATCACAATGACGACGACCAACTGGTTCTCATCTACCTGTGAAAGCTGGATGAACTTCAGCTTATTCCTGTTATATACCGGAGAGGAAATCATCGTCGCGTAATTGGTGTTCGTTGCCAGTACTTTCGCGACCTGCCTTAGGAGCTGATCCATCTTATCTGACTTCTCCAGCATCTGCTCCTTGAGTTCTGTGACCTCCTGCTCTTTCTGGCTCATCAGCATATCTACATACCATCGATATCCTTTATCAGATGGAATCCTTCCCGCCGATGTGTGAGGCTGCATGATATAACCCAGTTCTTCCAGATCCGCCATTTCATTCCGGATCGTTGCAGAGCTTAAGTTCAGATCCGTATACTTGGAAATCGTTCTCGATCCCACCGGCTCTCCGGTGTCTAAATAATTCTTAATGATGGCATGAAGGATTTTCGTTTTCCGCTCACTAAGTTCCTGTATAGACTCCATCTGCACCCTCCTTTGTTTTATTAGCACTCGGTATATTCGAGTGCTAACATCATCTTCGCTTATTAATGTATCACTCCCAACACGCTTTGTCAACCCACTTTATAAATATTTCATAGTTACACTTTTTTATCGCAAAAGGACTGCCATATGACAGTCCTTTTCTCAAAACATAAACTCCACAAATACCGTATTGCTCACATCGATTCCCTGTTCTGTAAGCGCGATACGGTCCTCATGTTCTTCTATAAGATGCATACCTTTCAGTTTCCGGATCGGTTTTCCGTAGACCGCTTCGATCCCGGTTCCAAAGGCTTCCTCAAATTCTGTTTTCGATATGCCTTCCGTCATGCGCAGTCCGAGAAACATGAATTCCTCCATCTCATCTTCCAGGCTGAGTTTTTCTCCGGAAAATTTTTCTTCAAAATTATCCCTGTATTCCGTCATCTTTTCCGGATTACTGTATCTTGCCCCTTCAAAAAATGTGGCGGCACCCACGCCGAACCCCAGATACGGCACTCTTCTCCAATACCCGCAGTTGTGCCTGCATCGGTATCCGGGCTTTGCATAATTGGAAATCTCATACCGCTGATATCCCGCACCGACGAGGATCTGCTCTGTCTGATGATACATCTCCCGTTCTTCCTCCTCCGTAGGAAGCGCAGGCCACGGCAGATTTGCACCCTTTCTTTTCTCACATCCCGACTCCGCCCTTTCTTCCCGTCCTGCATCTTCCCCGTACCTGTCATAGAATAAAGTTCCGGGTTCGATGATCAGACTGTATGCAGAAATGTGCTCCGGCTCCAGAGCCGCGACTGTTCTCAGTGTTTCGGTCCAGCTCTCCGCCGTCTGACCCGGGATCGCCGAAATCAGATCAATATTGATATTGTCAAATCCGCACATCCTCGCACTCCTATAGGCCTCAAGGAATTCTTCATAAGTGTGTATCCTTCCAAGCATCCGCAGTTCTTCATCATGGACAGACTGTAGTCCGATGCTCAGCCGGTTCACACCGGCATCTTTATACGCTTTCAGTTTTTCATCCGTAACCGTACCGGGATTCATCTCCATAGAAATCTCCGCATCCGCAGAAATGTGATATTGATCCCGAACCGTATCAAGAATCATCCGGAACTGGTCTCCGGTAAGAAGAGAGGGAGTCCCTCCTCCAAAGAAAATGGAAGAGACCTGATACTCTTCCACTTTTCCTGCATTTGTCCTGATTTCCTCACACAGAATCTGTACATATTCTTCCCGCTCTTTCTCGCCTGCGGGCGCTGATAGGAAATCACAGTAGGCACATTTCTTCAGGCAGAACGGAATATGAATGTACAGTTCCAAAGGCTTGCCCGCCCCACCTGATATTTGTTTTCTTTCCATATTATTTCTTATCATCCAATTTCAGAACACTCATAAATGCTTTCTGCGGAATTTCTACATTTCCCACCTGACGCATACGTTTCTTTCCTTCTTTCTGCTTCTCCAGAAGTTTCTTCTTACGTGTGATATCACCGCCGTAACACTTCGCAAGAACATCTTTACGCAGAGCTTTGACCGTCTCACGCGCAATGATCTTGCTTCCGATCGCTGCCTGGATCGGGATCTCGAAGAGCTGTCTCGGGATCTCTTCCTTCAGCTTTTCACACATCTTTCTTCCCCGGTCATAAGCGCTTCCTGCAAATACAATGAAGGAAAGTGCATCGACTTCTTCTTTATTAATGAGAATATCCAGCTTGACCAGTTCAGACCGCTCATATCCAAGAAGCTCATAATCAAAAGAAGCGTATCCGCGCGAACGTGATTTCAGTGCATCAAAGAAATCATAGATAATTTCATTCAGAGGCAGATGGTAGTGAAGCACTGCTCTTGTCTCTTCGATATATTCCATTCCCTGGTACACGCCTCGTCTTTCCTGACACAGATCCATGATCGCTCCGATGAATTCCGAAGTTACCATGATCTCCGCTTTTACGACAGGTTCCTCCATATATTCAATCTCCGCAGGATCCGGCAGATTGGACGGATTGGTAAGTTCAATCACCTCTCCGTTTGTCTTATACACTTTGTAGATAACTCCGGGTGCTGTCGTCACCAGATCCAGGTTATATTCCCGTTCCAGACGTTCCTGGATGATTTCCAGATGCAGAAGCCCGAGGAAACCACATCGGAACCCAAACCCTAGTGCCAGTGAAGTCTCAGGCTCAAACTGAAGCGCCGCATCATTGAGCTGCAGTTTCTCCAGTGCATCCCTCAGATCCGGATATTTGGAGCTATCCGCCGGGTACACACCGCAATACACCATCGGATTGACTTTCTTGTAACCCGGAAGCGGCTTGTCACAAGGTCTTTGCGCATTCGTTACCGTATCACCGACACGCGTGTCTTTCACATTCTTCAGACTGGCAGTAAAGTATCCTACCATTCCGGCGGATAATTCTTCACAAGGAATAAACTGGCCTGCTCCGAAATAACCAACTTCCACTACATCTGCAGTTGCTCCGGTTGCCATCATTCTGATCGGTGTCCCCTTCGTGATGCATCCTTCTTTAATCCTGCAAAATACGATGACTCCTTTATACGGGTCATAAAGGGAATCAAAGATAAGCGCCTGAAGCGGAGCATCGGGATCCCCCTCCGGTGCCGGAATCTTCGCCACGATCTGTTCCAGCACTTCTTCTACATTCAAACCGGTCTTTGCAGAGATTCTCGGTGCATCCTGTGCTTCAATCCCGATCACATCCTCAATCTCTTCAATCACACGTTCCGGTTCTGCACTCGGAAGATCCACCTTATTGATAACAGGCATGACATCCAGATCATGATCCAGTGCGAGATATACATTTGCAAGCGTCTGTGCCTCAACCCCCTGAGCGGCATCCACAACCAATATCGCACCGTCACACGCGGCGAGACTACGGGAAACTTCATAATTAAAATCCACATGTCCCGGCGTATCGATCAGATTGAAAATGTATTCCTCCCCGTCTTTTGCCTTGTAAACGGTGCGGACTGCCTGGGACTTGATCGTAATCCCTCTCTCCCGCTCCAGGTCCATGTTGTCCAGTACCTGTGCCTGCATTTCCCGGCTGGTAAGAAGGCCGGTCATCTCGATGATCCGGTCTGCCAATGTAGATTTCCCGTGGTCGATATGCGCAATTATACAAAAATTCCGAATTTTCTTTTGATCCATATGCATAGCCCTTTTTTCGTCTCCTTATCCTATCTTTCTCATATCCTGTCTGTATATTATGATACCTTTGGTTTTTTCCGGCTGTACTGTACCAGAAAGAGCTCGACCGACAGGACATCTCCCATTCTTCCTGTCTTGACATTCTCCTCGGTCTGCACACCGGCCTCGACGATCTGCCGAAGTTCTTTTGCCGAAAATGCCTGCGCCTGTGTCCGGTATTTCCCCACCAAAAAAGGCATGATTCCGGCTTTGGAAGCCATTTCTTTCGATGGAGTCCCCTGCTTTTCCATTTCTTTGATCTCCATCAGAATACGGAACTGTCTGGTCAGCAGATACAGGATCCGCATCGGCGGCTCCTTCAGAGTGAGCAGATCATAATAATAATCCAGCGCTTTCTTCTGTTCCTTGTTCGCCACCGCATCCACCATGTCGAAGATATGGTTCGTGATCTGGGTCGTACAGATCGCATCTATGTCCGCCACCGTGATCTCCGTATGATTCAAACAATAGCAGAACAGCTTTTCCAACTCTTTCTGGATGTTCTCCATGTCATTGCCCACCTTGCCCAGAAAATATCTGGCGGCAGATTCCGTCATATTCTGATTCTCTTTTTTTACCATACCGAGAATCCAGCGCACCAGAGTCTTCTCATCCTGTCGTTTCAATTCTACGATCCTTCCTCTGTCCTTTACTGCCTTGTACAGCTTGCTTCTCTTATCGATCTCCTCCTCGACAAAGATCAGAAACGAAGTCTGAGGAATCTCTTTCAGATACTCTGCCAGTTCCGGCACCGAGCTCTTGAAGAACCCGGTATTTTCCATCACGATCAGCCTTCGCTCGGCAAAAAACGGCATCGTTTCGGCAAGGTCGATCACCTCCCGGGGATTCGTGTTTTTCCCTTCATAATACGCATAATTCATGGTATCTCCTTCGGAGACCATCGCTTTTACAAAACGATCCCTGTACTGTTTTTTCAGATAAGCCTCCTCCCCGTATAGGAGATAGATCTGTTTAAATTGTCCGGTTTTTAAATCTTCATTCAAACTCTTCATGGTCTCAGTATACTATATTTCTCCCCGTCTGTACATAATTTCACTGCATGTCCGTCTTTCGTATTATATAAGCTGACGCCCCAATTTGCAAGTCTTTCCAGCACTTCTTCGTGAGGATGCCCATAGCGGTTCTTCTCTCCGGCCGACACCCAGGCAGCATCCGGCCTTGTTATTTCAAGAAGTCTTTCCGATGTCGCATTTCTCGATCCGTGATGCCCGACTTTCAGCACTTCGAATCTGTCCGAAAGCTTTTTTTGCTCCTGAAGTTCCCCAATCCTTGCCGACACCGTATCTTCTGCGTCATTTTCCAGATCACCGGTAAATAGCATATCAAATCTGCGATAGCGAAGGGCAAGGACCATGGAGGCTTCATTGCCCGGCTCCGGCATCTCTTCTTTCTCCTTCTCGTCTCCCGGCCAGATACAGAAAAGCTCCATTTCTCCTTCCCGAAGAATCTGCCCCGCTTCGACCGTGTAGACCTTTGCCCCGTATTCTGTGGCAGTCTGTGCAAATTCATACAGTTTTTCATCCCAGAAGCGTTCCCCGGGAAGTACGATCCGTTCGATTCGGATCCCGTATTTCTGTCGTTTCAGCATTTCCTCAATTCCTCCAAGATGATCGATATCCCCGTGGGAGACCCACACATAATCCAGCTTCCCGACACCTTCGGATTTCAGAAACGGTTCGATCCGGTATTTCCCCACATCACTCACTGTGCTGCTCCCTCCGTCGATGAGGTATGTACCACCTTTCGGTCCTCTGAGGAAAAATGCATCCCCCTGTCCAACATTCATCATATAGATTTCCAGCTCTCCCGCCCTGCCGTGAGGGAACCCCATGAGCAAAACCGCTGCCAAAATTCCTGTATAAGCGGCTTTCTTCTTCCCGAATCTAAAACATGCCAACATGACGGCCAGTACCATATAGTATGCCAGAATCTGCACTGTCCCCGGTCTTCCTGCGACCCATCTCGCACCCGGGATCTCCAGCATGATCCTGCTTCCTTCTTCATAAATTCCAAGAATCAGACCGCTTATTCCATAGGAGATGCGTGCCGGCCACAGTCCCCCAGAAACTACCGTTCCAGTCAGGATCCCTGCGAAGCCGCATGCGAGCACGATTCCCGCAAGCGGAACCGCAAGCAAATTCCAGAATATGGAATAAGGACTGATTTCATAATAATAATACAGCATGATTGGAAGCACTGCCAGCTGAACCGACAGCGACATTTTTATGGTGCGTTTCCATTTCGCCTCCCCTTCTGTCTGCCAGAAAGGCAGAATCAGGTAGACACCGAGCACGGCGCCGAAGGACAACAAGAATCCCGCGTCAAAGAGCTGCAGAGGATTGAACGACAACATCAGCAGCATGGCCGTTCCCGCCGCCGTCAGTCCGTCGTATTCCCTTCCCGTCACCTCTGCCCCCATACGGATCAGAAACATCACGGCAGCTCGGACTGCCGATATACTCCCTCCTGTCAGCACCGCGTACAGGATCAGAACCGCACAGCTTCCTCCCGCCGCAAAAGTCCTTGTAAAAGAGGCATGTCTCAGGATTTCGTATATTCCCATCCCGACAAAAGACACATGAAGACCCGAGATCGCCAGCAGATGCCCGATTCCGCTTTTCTGATAGTTTTCCCTTACCTCCTCATCCATATACGCACGGTCTCCGAGCATCATGGAGCACAAGACTCCGCCCTTTTCTTCGCCGAGATACGCAAGAATCTGCTCTGCCGTTTTCTCCCGAATATCACTCATCCATTCAAGAAGACGGTATTTCCATCCCGCTTTTCCCGTAAATGCCCGGATTTCTTCAAGCCTTGCCTGTTTCAGCGCTCCTGTTATTCCCTGTTTTCGATAATAAAATCTTTGGTTAAAATTCCCCGGATTCGGGGCATTCTGAAAGAAAGAAATGGTTCCAGACACCCGGATATACTGCCCGTATTCCGGAACCCGTTCCTCCTGCCCATTTGATAAATAGACCAGCAGATTATCTTCTGCCTCAATTTCTGATTCGCCTTGTTCCTGCATTCTGATCCCTTTAACGTACAGAATCCAGATGTCTTCTTTTTTTGTTTTCCGATAAATCTGACCGCAAAGCCTTACCTTATCTCCGTCTGAATACAGCCTTTCAAACTCCGATTCTCCCAGAACCGGAAAAATCCGGCTCCCGCCCAGATAAAACATAAGAGCGATCACTCCTGCTGCCACACATGCCGCACAGCATATTTTTCTATGTCTCAAACTGTTATTTTTCCTCCACAATATCCAGATTTCTGCTAAGAGGCTCACTCAGTTTGATACTTTCCTGGAACATGACATTGCTGTCACCGTTAATCGCAATCTGAACACGACTTACCGAACTACACTCCGTCACGGAATTTACGATCGAGTAGATCACCGTCTCCGGCTGCACGCCCGGCGTCGTATTCTTCAGACCTTCATTAAAATTCAGATAACAGATCCCGTCTTTGATCGAAGTGCCAAGGAGCTTTGTCCCTTTCGGGATCGTGGCCTGCAGATCATTGCCTGTGGGACCTTTGATCAGCTTCTCCACAATGACTCTTTCCTTCGCCTGATTCGAATTGTAACGGACATCCATCTCTTCTTTCACCAGCGCAGAGCCGTCACTGTTTGCAAAATACAGGGTCAATACCGTGTCCTGAAAAGAATTGATCGCCGATCCTGTATTCTGGACAAAATCTTCGGCCTGGAGGAATCCGTATTCTTCTCCCGAGCGGTTCGCAAGCGGTTTCTCATCCACATAGAACGCAACCTGATCCACCTCGTCAATCTGCGTAAGGGAACGTACCAGTGCCGCCCGACAGAGCACTTCCTGAACCGGATCCATGTCCGCATACGCTTCGTTAAAATAAAGCAGCAGCTTCTCGTCTTCAAGGACATAGCGCTCCAGATCAACATCATTCGGGATCGCCGGCTGCTCTTCAATCGAGTCATCTGCCGCCTTCAGATCTTCGATCATCTCGTTCACCGCTTTATCACTATCTTCCGTCTCTCCCTGGTACGCCGTCTCCACAAGACCGGTGCCATCCTGGTTGATCCGGTACAGCTTATACGGAGAATCCGCCTCATCCTTCCTTTTGCACCCGGCCGATGCCAGAATACCCAGGACAAGGGCGACATACAAAATGATTTTCTTCCTTCTTCTCATTTCCATCCACTTCTTTCTGTTTCCCACTGCCTCTCTACTGGGCAATGTAGGTGAGCGGGATCCTGACCGTAAATGTCGTCCCCTCTCCCGGCTCGCTGTGCACCTTAATCGCTCCTCTGTGCATGATCACCGCGTTGCGGGCTATAGAAAGGCCCAGTCCGGTCCCTCCGATTTCTCTGGAATGCGACTTGTCCACCCGGTAAAACCGTTCGAATATATGCTCGGTATCCTCTTTCGGAATTCCGATTCCGGAATCCGCAACTTTCAGATAGAAATACTTGTGATCCGCATTCAGCTCAACATGAACCCAGCCGTTCTCCCTGTTATACTTGATTGCATTTTCAACCAGATTGGAAAGCGCAAGCGAAAATTTCACTTCATCCACCTCTGCCGTAACAGAGCGAAAGCTCTCATACACCAGTTCCACATTCTGGCGTGCCGCCAGAGGACGCAGCCTTTTCAGAATCCGCTCCACCAGCTCGTTGATATTCTGGCTCTGCACGTTCAGGCCGGCGCCTTTTTTGTCCATCTTAACCAGTTCCAAAAGATCATTGATGATTTTATTTTCCCGCTCAATCTCTTCTGAGAGGTCTCCCATAAACTCCTGATACAGCTCCACCGGCACATCCGGCTGTGCAAGAAGTGAATCTGACAGAACCTTCATGGATGTCAGCGGTGTCTTCAGTTCGTGAGAGACATTGGCCACAAATTCTTCCCTGGAAGCATCCAGCAGCTTATAGCGGTCCCACAGCCTGTTAAATGCCAGTGAGATCTTCTCCGTCTCATTGTATGCATCTTCATGAAGGTAATTATCTCCGTATCCGGATGCCATTTCCTCGATCGTCTTTGACATCCTTGTAAGCGGACGCACCAGAAAAGAAGCCGATAATCCTGCGGCAAGAAGGACGATCAGGAAGATCGTCAGAGATGCAAGATACGCCTTGCTCTCCAAAGCCGCCAGTTCATCCCGGATCGAATCGGTGGACACACTGACCAGCATCATGCCGGGAACACGCCTGTCCCCGGAACTCACGATCGGCGTCGCCACCTCGATATAGCGGTTCTTTTCATCATAATTGTTGCTCTGCTCTCCGCGAAGACAGCGCACCACATCCGTAGATATGATCGTCTTCCCTTCATCCAGATTATATGTATCTTTTACGATACGGAATTCATCATTGATGACCATGACCCGTCCGCTGACAATATTGGACAGCTGCGCAAGCTCAGCATTGATAACCTCGGAATCTGTATGTTCCAGATAATTAAAATTGATTAACTGATTGCCCAGAATCGTACACTGATTCTGAATCTCTGAAGTGCGCACAGATACCAGTCTCTGTTCATAGCTTTCCAAAATCGCCCCTTTTAAGAACAGGCACGTCAGAATTGTGCAAATCCCCAAAAGCAGTACAATGCGCACTCGCAGACTTTTTAAAAACTTTGGTACAAATTTTAATTTAACCCCTGAAATAATAACCAACTCCCCACTTCGTATAGACATATTTCGGGTCACTCGGATTCACTTCAATCTTCTCGCGCAGTCTCCGGATATGGACATCCACCGTACGTGCATCTCCCGGGTATTCATATCCCCAGACAATATTCAAAAGATTCTCTCTGCTGTACACCTTATTCGGATTCATCGCAAGAAGTTCCAGAAGATCGAATTCTTTTGCAGTCAGGTTCAGTTCCTTCTCTCCGGAAAATACTCTCCGGCTCTCGCAATCGATCCTGAGATCCCCTTTCACGATCATCTTCGATGCCACCGTGCTTCCTTCTCTTTTCCCCGTACGGCGCATGATTGCCTTGATCCTTGCCTTGACCTCAAGTATATTGAATGGTTTCGTTATGTAATCGTCAGCTCCGTATTCCAACCCGAGGATCTTGTCCATATCCTCTCCTTTTGCAGTGAGCATCACGATCGGAACATCCGAGAACTCCCGGATCTGCCTGCACACTTCAAATCCGTCACACTTGGGAAGCATGACATCCAGCAAAATGATATCATACGCTTTCCTTCTTGCCATCTCCAGCGCCTCTTCACCGTCGTAGGCGGCATCCACTTCCATATCATCCTGCTCCAGACTGTAACGAATTCCTTTCACGATTAATTTTTCGTCATCCACTACCAACACTTTTCTGCCCATACTGCTGCTCCCTTAATTTACTGTAATGTCATTTTTGATCTTCTCAAAAATGCCTTCTTTTATTCCCTCTATTTTTTTGATCTCTTCTATGCTTTGAAATCCACCGTTTTCTTCGCGATAACGGATGATGGCCTCTGCCCGCGATTCACCAATCCCGCTCAGAGATGTGAGTTCCTGCTTCGATGCCGTGTTGAGATTCACTCTTCCATCTTCGCTTTTCCCGGCATCCATTGTCCCTTTTTCTGTGGCAGAACCGGATTGTTCCGTTTCTTCCTTCGTCGGTACATAGATCTTCTGCCCGTCCGACAGAATCTCGGCCTGATTCCAGAACTCCCGGCTCGCCGCTTCTGTAAAACCGCCCGCCGCATCTATGGCCTGATACACGCGGTCACCATTCTTCAGTTCATAGACTCCGGGACACACTACCTGTCCACAGACATAGACCCAGATCGGTTCTTGTTCCGTCTCTTTCGTCTCTTCGCTTTCTTCCGGGACTTTCTCGTCTGCTTCCTGTTTTGTAATCTCGACTTCGGCAAACGCTTCTTCCCTGCTGCATCCCGCAAATATACAGCAGAAGTATAGAATCATAATTGCAAATCTTCGATACACTCTTTGTCTTTTCTGCCTCATTCTCTCTCCATTTCCATGCAGAGCCGCGACCCCTCGCCATACATTTCTTCCCTCCAGGTCTGAGGGAAGAATGTATCTGCAGCTAAGACAAGATTATTGTAACGAATTTCCATGAAAAACTCAACCGCTATTTCCATTTTATCATTTTCCTGCCAGTTGAAAAATCGCAACCCCGATCAGTGCCAGCGCCATTCCGCCCACCTTTTTCCAGTCCAAAGGTGATTTTTCCACTCCGAACAGCCCCAGAAGCTCGATCAGATACGCCACAATAAGCTGTGAAACTACGATCAAAAGTGCCGCCTTTGCAGGCCCGAGCTGTTCCATACTCTTAATGACCGTCCAGGTGATCCCGGCACCGATCACACCTCCCAGCAGTACATATTTCGGCTCCACCTTCGCAATCGAAGCAACGCTGTCCCTTCCCATGATCAGCCACATCACAAAACACAGTGCAAAGGCGCTCAGCTGCACCCATGCATTGCTGACCCACATCCCCGTAGTCTTTGTCACCTGTGTGTTAAATACTCCCTGTACACTCATAAGCGCCCCGGAAATCAGGGCAATCAGAAACCCGGTCATCGTTCTTCCTCCCAGTTTTTTCTTCTAAGAGTATGCCCGATGACCGGGTTATTATGCGTCTTAAGCCAATGCTTTTTTCAGTTTTTCGATCATCTCATCAATGTGTTCCTTCTCCACGATCAGAGGCGGAATCACACGGAGTACATTCTGTCCGGCTGAGATGATGAGGAGCCCTTCCTCCAGCGCTTTTTTCGTCACTTCCCCGGTCGGTTTCGTAATCTGAAGTCCCTGAATCAGACCTTTTCCTTTTACTTTGACCGCACAGTCGAATTCCGATACAACTTCTTCCAGCTTCTCAGTCAGATACGGCGCGATTTCATTGACGTGTCCAATCAGATCTTCCTTTTCAAATATATCAATGACCGTCTTGACCGCCATACATGCCAGCGGATTGCCGCCGTATGTTGTCCCGTGATCCCCAGGCTTCAGCGAATGCTGTGCCACTTTTTCCGTCATGGCAAACGCTCCCACCGGAATTCCATTTCCGATTGCTTTCGCCATCGTCATGATATCCGGCTTCACACCCATCTGCTGCCATGCGAAATACGAACCACTCCGTCCCATTCCGCACTGGATTTCATCCAGGATCAGCAGAATATCATTTTCATCACAGATTTTACGAACCCCGTTCAGGAATTCCGGTGTGGCCGGATTGATACCGCCCTCTCCCTGGATCGTCTCCATGATGATCGCACATGTCTTTTCACTTACCAGTGCTTTCACACTGTCCAGATCATTGAATGTCGCAAAAGAAACGCCCGGCAGCATCGGTTCAAATGGTTCCCGGTATTCTTTGTGTCCGGTTACGGAAACCGCCCCGATACTTCTTCCGTGGAATGCATCTTCCATTGCGATAAATTCATAACGTCCGCTTTTTTTCTCATAAGCATATTTCCGCGCCGCTTTCAGTGCTCCTTCCACAGCCTCTGTTCCGCTGTTGGTGAAGAAGACTCGATCCATCTGGGATACTCTCTTCAGTTCCCTGGCAGCCTCTCCGCATGTAGTATTATAATAAAGATTGGATGTGTGGAGCAGTTTATCAACCTGTGATTTGATTGCGTTCCCGAATTCCTGATTTCCGTATCCCAGACCACAGACTGCGATTCCTGCAGCAAAATCCAGATATTTCTTTCCGTCTGTATCATAGAGGTACATACCTTCTCCATGATCCAGAACGACCGGGAAACGATTATAGGTCTTCAAAAGTCCCTGTTCTGTATCCTGTATATATTGATTCTCCATATATTCTCCTTCTTTCCTTCCCACCGGATCGTTGAATTAATCCGGATCGTTGTCTTTTAAGATTGCCGTTCCGATACCTTTCTTGGTAAAAATCTCAAGAAGCAGACAGTGCGGAATCCTTCCGTCCAGAATATGCACCCTGGAAACTCCATTTTCAATAGCACCGATGCAGTTCTGAAGCTTTGGGATCATACCGCCCGTGATGCCGCCGCTCTCGATCAGTTCCCGCGCCTCGTCTACAGTCAGATGCGAAACGAGCGATGTCTTATCCTCGAAATCCCGGTAAACTCCGTCGATATCAGAGAGGAATGCCAGCTTTTCCGCATGAACCGCCTTCGCGATCGCATAGGCCGCATCATCTGCATTGATGTTGTATGTATTATAGTCATCATCCAGTCCGATCGGGCAGACGATCGGAAGAAAATCCTTCTCCAGAAGATCAAAGAGAATGTCTGCATTGACGGATTTGATATCACCTACAAACCCGATATCTTCACCGTTGGAATATTTCTTCTCCACCTTCAGAAGCGCCCCGTCTTTTCCGCTGATTCCGATTGCACGAACGCCCAGTTCCTCTACCATTCGCACCAGATTCTTATTCACTTTATTCAGGACCATCTCCGCAACTTCCATGGTATCTTCATCCGTCACGCGGAGTCCGTTGATAAATTTCGGTTCCATGCCGACCTTTCCGACCCAGCGGCTGATCTCTTTTCCTCCGCCGTGGACAATGATCGGTTTGAATCCGGTCAGTTTCAGCAGAGTAACGTCTTTGATCACGTTCTGCTGCAATTCTTCATCAATCATGGCACTGCCACCATATTTTACAACAATAATTTTACGGTTAAAACGCTGGATATATGGCAGCGCCTCGATCAGCACCTCTGCCTTGTCCAGATATTTCTGCATATTCTGGTTCATGACTCATTCCTCCGTTTGAACTGTTCCGTCTTTAGCTTCTGTAATCTGCGTTGATTTTGATGTAATCATAAGTCAGATCGCATCCCCAGGCAGTCGCACTTTCATTTCCCATCTTAATATCGGCAATTGCCTTCACTTCCGGCTGGGAGAGGATCTCGGTTGCTTTCTCCTCACTGTAATCCACTGCGGTTCCGTCTTCAATGATCTGAATTCTTCCCGCCTGGCTTTCAAAGAACAGATCCACTTTTTCCGGATCGAACTGTGCTCCCGAATATCCCATTGCACACAGAATACGTCCCCAGTTCGCGTCGTGTCCGGCGATTGCGGTCTTCGTCAGATTGGAGCAGACAATGGATTTTGCAAGTATTTTTGCAGTTTCCTTCGTGTCAGCGCCTACTACCTGAACTTCAAACAATGCGGTTGCGCCTTCTCCGTCTCCGGCCATTTTCTTTGCAAGGTATTCATTGATCGTGTGAAGCGCCTCGTAAAATACCGGATAGTCCGGAGAATCCACCGTGATTTCTTCATTTTCAGCCAATCCGTTTGCCAGAAGAACCACCGTATCATTGGTGGAAGTATCCCCGTCAACGGAAATCATATTATAAGTATCATTTACATCGTCACTGAGCGCTTTCTGCAGTGCTTCCTTCGTGATCACGGCATCGGTCGTGATAAAGCTGAGCATGGTGCACATATTCGGATGGATCATGCCGGAGCCCTTTGCCATACCGCCGATCGTGACCGTCTTGCCGCCCACTTCAATTTCCACTGCAATCTGTTTCTCGCAGGTGTCGGTGGTCATGATCGCTTTGGCAGCCTCTGTGCCATTTTCCAGAGACGTATTTTTCTTTTGTGCCAGCGCTTTCACGCCTGCTTTGATGCGGTCGATCGGAAGCTGTTTTCCGATCACACCGGTCGAACCGATCAGAACACCATCCGCACTGATTCCCAGTGCTTCTGCAGCCGCATCTGCGGTCTCCTTGCAATATCCGAATCCTTCCGCGCCGGTGCATGCATTGGCGATTCCGGAATTCACGATCACGGCCTGCGCCTTCTGTCCTCCTGCCACAACTTGCTGATCCCATTTCACACACGCTGCCTTCACCACATTCGTGGTAAATGTTCCTGCGCATACACATGGAACCTGACTGTAGATCATCGCCATATCGGTACGATCCTGATATTTGATCTTTGCTGCTGTTGCTGCTGCCTCAAATCCTTTTGCTGCGGTAACTCCGCCGGTAATTATCTTCATAATTTATTCCTCCACACTACTTATCTTCAATAAATGCCGTAATATTCTTTTCATTCAAAGTAAAATCATAATAATTCAGATCTTCTCTCTTCGTCCACCCGATCGTATTCCAGAATGCATTTCCGATATCGTTCTTCGTAAATGCGATCAGGGAAACTTTATTGATCTGTTCTTTTTTCAGCGCTTCCATGGCAAAGATTACCATGCTTTTGCCGATGCCATGCCTTCGGTACTCCGGATCCACGCAGACATGATAGAAACATCCGCGCCGTCCGTCGTGACCGCACAGGATTCCGCCTACGATTTTCCCGTCCTTCTCGGCAACCACACTGGTCGTAGGATTTCTTCGCAGGAAACGCTCGATTCCTTCACGGGAATCATCAATGCTCCGGATCCCGAATCCTTTGATCTTCATCCACAATGCGTAGACCTGGTCATAATCTTCTATCGTCATCTCTCGAATTGTCATATGTAACTCCTTTACGGGAACATCGGTACCAGATTCAATCCCTCATCTTCCGGAAGTCCGAACACAAGATTCATATTCTGTACTGCCTGTCCCGCTGCTCCTTTCACCAGATTATCAATGGCTCCCATCATGATGATCCGGTTCGTTCTCGGATCGATCTTAAATCCGATGTCCACGTAGTTGCTTCCCTCCACCCATTTGGTCTCCGGGCACACATCCTTATCAAGGACACGGATAAATTTCTCACTGCCGTAATATGTATCATAGATGGCCTTCACTTCTTCATAGGAAACTTCTCTTGTAAGCTTTGCGTATTCCGTCGCCAGAATTCCGCGGTTCATCGGTACGAGATGCGGCGTAAAATTCAGAACAACTTCCTTATTACATGCATATCCAAGCTGCTCTTCGATCTCAGGCGTATGTCGATGGGACGCAACGCCATAGGCCTTCATGTTCTCATTGACTTCACAGAAGAGATTCGGAACCTTTGCCCCTCTTCCCGCTCCGGAAGTTCCGGATTTCGCGTCGATGATCAGTGTATCCATATCGATCAGCCCTTCTTTGGCAAGCGGATATGCCGTCAGGATCGAACAGGTCGTATAACATCCCGGATTTGCCACCAGTCTCGCCTTCTTAATATCCTCACGATTGATCTCGCACAATCCATATACCGCTTCTTCAATAAACTGAGGACTCTTATGCTCGATTCCGTACCATTTTTCGTATACCTTCACATCTTTAATACGGAAGTCCGCGCTCAGGTCAATAATCTTTACCTTGGATAAGATATCTTCATTTACCAGAGATGCACAAAGTCCCTGCGGTGTTGCGGTAAAGATTACATCCACCTGCTCTGCCAGTTCTTCCATATTATCATCCATGCAGACCGCATCGACGATCTGGAACATGTTCTGGTAAATGGATGCATACTTTTTATCAATATAGCTTCTGGAGCCAAACCACTTGATCTCCACATCTTTATGTCCTGTCAAAATTCTGACCAGTTCTCCTCCGGCATATCCGGTCGAACCGATAATTCCTGCTCTAATCATGTTATCCTTCCTTTCATCATGCCCTTGCGGCACCTTGAAATCCCCGGCCTTTCCGGGCATAAGTCATAACCACTATAAACCATTTGTTTTTCAAAGTAAAGTATTCTCTAATAAAAATCCATAGAGTATCTTCCAAAATGCGCTTCTTATCCTCTCTTAATTTTAAGCCAAGAAAATAGTACTTGCATAATTATACATAATTTGTGCATATTATGCAAGTACTTTTATCATAAATCTTTGGATCATCTAACAGCGCACCTGACCGTTCCCGAAAATCACGTATTTTGTTGTTGTCAGTGCTTCCAGCCCCATCGGCCCTCTGGCATGCAGCTTCTGCGTACTGATTCCGATTTCCGCTCCAAAACCAAATTCATTTCCATCCGTAAATCTGGTAGACGCATTGACATAGACAGCCGCTGCATCGACTCTTTCCTGGAAATACAAAGCATGCTCATAGCTGCGGGTAATGATCGATTCGGAATGTCCGGTATTATACCGATTAATATGTTCTACGGCTTCTTCAATCGAATTTACCATTTTCACCGAAATAACGGAATCCAGATACTCCCGTCCCCAGTCATCTTCGGATGCTGTCTTCACCTGCTTTTCAAGAGCACAGACCCTTTTATCCCCGCGGATCTCCACTCCCTTTTCCCACAATCTTCTGCAAATGACCGGCACTGCTTCCCCGGCAATCTTTTCATGGATAACCAGCGACTCGCAGGCATTGCACACTCCAAGTCTCTGCGTTTTGGCATTCACGATGATATCCGCTGCCATTTGTATATCTGCATATTCATCCACGTAAATATGGCAGTTTCCTGTTCCGGTCTCGATGACCGGTACCGTACTGTTTTCCACCACCGAAGCGATGAGTCCCGCGCCGCCTCTTGGAATAAGAACATCCAGATACTGATTCAGACGCATCATCTCACGCACCGTTTCTCTGCTCGTATCTTCTACCAGAAGAAGGGCATCTTCCGGAATCCCCGCGTCATGAAGCCCTCCTCTTAAACAGGACGCAATGGCGCTGCTTGACCTGTACGCATCACTTCCTCCACGTAAAATCACAACATTTCCCGTCTTCAGGCAAAGCCCGAAAGCATCTGCGGTCACATTCGGTCTGGCCTCGTAAATAATTCCCACAACGCCGATCGGTACACGTCTTTTCCCGATCTGAAGTCCGTTTGGCCTGACTGACATAGAAATCATTTCCCCCAAATGATCCGGAAGTGCCGCAATCTGCCTGAGTCCTTCCGCCATTTGCCGTATCCGCTCCTCATTCAGCATCAGCCGGTCGATCAGCGGTTCCGGAAGATTCCTGCTTCTGGCATCCAGAATATCTTTCTTATTTTCTTCTATTATAAATGCCGCTTTGCCTTCCAGCTCATCTGCCGCCGCCAGAAGTCCTTTATTTCTCTCATTTGTCCCAAGAAACTGAACCACTTTCTTCGCTTCCTGCGCCCTTTTTCCCAACTGTTCCATATATTCCATATCACATCTTCCTCCTGCGCTTCATCTGTCTTCTATATCCTTCCCGCTCCGGTGCCAGCTCGTTCTCTCCGTCATATCTTCTATCCTTTGATAAAAAAAGAGTACCTACTTTCTTTCCTGCCATCACATCATTGATAGCGTAAATATTGTCACCGTTAGCGATTACCATATCCGCCCCGGCTTCCGTTGCAATCTTCGCCGCTTCGATTTTTGTCGCCATTCCTCCGGTACCAAGATCACTTCCGGCACCTTTCCCCATCTTTTCCAGTGCGGCATCAATTTTGTTCACCGTATGCACGAATCTGGCGTTCGGGTTCTTCCTTGGATCATCCGTATAAAGTCCCTCGATATCAGACATCATAATCAGAAGATCCGCATTCACCAGCGCCGCCACATCTGCCGACATCGTATCATTATCCCCGAAATTCCCGTAACTGTCTTCATCCACCGAAATCGCATCATTTGCATTGACAATCGGAATCACATTCATAGCAAGCAATCTTTCAAATGTCTGTTTTGCATGATTTCTGCAGGTCACATTATATACAGATTCCTTTGTAAGCAGCACCTAGGCCGTCAACTGACTGTATTCCGCGAAAAGCTTTTCATATATCATCATCAGTCTTCCCTGCCCGACAGCTGCACAGGCCTGCTTGACATCTCCCTGCGGTTTTTCCGTAATCCCCAGAACGTTCCTTCCAATCCCGACTGCTCCGGATGAAACAACGATCACTTCCTTCCCGCGGTTTCTCATATTGATCAGAATCCGGACAAACTTCTCCAGCTTTTCCAGATTGATCTGTCCCGTCTTCTCGTATGTCACTGTAGAAGTCCCAACTTTAATCACAATTCTCTTTTTATCTTTTAATTCCTGTCTCAGTTCCATTTCGTTCTCCTAATCCTGCCATAATAACTCATGTAAAAATAATAAAAAAAGTACAAAAAAATCAGGGGAAAACGCATATAGTTATACCTTTTCTCCTGACACTCTTTTTCCTTACGGCAAAATAAGTCAAACTCATCCCTCTAAGGGAATCTCTCTGATTGAGAAGCACAACAACAACGCCATCCCGTCCATGTTCAATTAATATACGTATCCCCCTAAGGGATACGGCTGACACGGTCGGAAGGTAATGATGAGAGTATAATTGTAATTCATTTTATGCATATAATCCATGATCCTTACTCCTCCATTACTCGTTTGCAATACACTGCTTCTTTTCATTCTATTCTATCGTTCACGCGGAAAATGTCAAGCTTTTTTTAAAATTGCCTCATATTTTCTATCATTTTCATTTTCACACAGGTCTTTCACATGCGGTTCTCTGATTTCAAAAATGCATATAAACTTGTTTTTATACATTTTCATGCATAAAAACACACATTTTTTCAAGATTTTGCATTTTTTTCTTGCATAAATATAAAACATAGTGTATAGTGTGTTTTGTACTTGATCGACGAACTTATTATCAGGAGGAATATAGAATGAAAGAGAAAGTTGTTTTAGCATATTCAGGTGGTCTTGATACAACCACACTTATCCCATGGTTAAAAGAGACCTTTGATTACGAAGTAATCTGTTGCTGTATCAACTGCGGACAGGGCGAAGAACTGGACGGACTGGATGAAAGGGCAAAACTTGCCGGAGCTTCCAAATTATATATTGAAGATATCACCGATGATTTCTGCGAAAACTACATCATGCCATGTGTACAGGCAGGTGCCGTTTATGAAAATAAATATTTACTCGGAACCGCTATGGCTCGTCCGGGAATTGCCGCAAAACTGGTTGAGATTGCGAGAAAAGAGAACGCTTCCGCAATCTGCCACGGTGCTACCGGTAAAGGAAACGACCAGATCCGTTTCGAGCTTGGAATCAAGGCACTCGCTCCGGATCTGAAGATCATCGCTCCATGGCGTATGACCGATGTATGGACCATGCAGTCCCGTGAAGATGAGATCGCGTACTGCAGAGCACACGGCATTGATCTTCCGTTTGACGCAAGCCACAGCTACAGCCGTGACCGTAACTTATGGCACTTAAGCCACGAAGGTCTGGAACTGGAGAATCCAGCCAATGAACCGAACTACGATCATCTTCTGGTTCTCGGCGTCACACCGGAAAAGGCACCGGACGAAGGTGAGTATGTCACCATGAAATTCGAAAAAGGTGTTCCGGTAAGCATCAACGGCGAAGAAATGAAGGTAGCCGACATCATCCGCAAGCTCAACGCACTTGGCGGCAAACATGGTATCGGTATCGTTGATATCGTTGAAAACCGTGTTGTAGGTATGAAGTCCCGTGGCGTATATGAGACTCCGGGCGGAACGATTCTGATGGAAGCACACGCACAGCTGGAAGAACTGGTGCTTGACCGTGCAACCATGGAAGTGAAGAAAGATATGGGTAACAAGCTTGCTCAGGTAGTATACGAAGGAAAATGGTTCACTCCGCTTCGTGAAGCGATTCAGGCATTCGTAACCTCCACCCAGGAATATGTGACAGGTGAAGTGAAATTCAAGCTTTACAAAGGCAACATCATCAAAGCAGGTACAACTTCTCCGTATTCACTTTACAGCGAATCTCTGGCAAGCTTTACAACCGGTGATCTTTATGACCACCACGATGCAGACGGCTTCATTACCTTGTTCGGCCTTCCGCTGAAAGTTCGTGCGATGAAACTGGCTGAAGCTAAGAACAACCAGAAATAGCAGTTATTAAGAATATCCCAAAAGGCGGTTCAGAAAGAGTTTTCGCAAATCCTCTTCTGAACCGCCTTTTTTCTATGTCCATGATTCTATTCCCACAATTTTATTCCACATACCAGGTGCCGCTCATATACAGGCACAGCCAGCCATCCTGTGCCCTTCCCCAGACCGAAACGCTCAGGCAGCGCACCTCAAGGATCATGGCTTCTGTTCCGGCTTCTGCCGTCACTTCTCCCGGATAATTAAGTCCCGGCCCTTTTCGAAAACGTTCCTCATATTTCAACGTCCAACGACCGGTTCTTATGTCCGGCAGCCATCTCTCCTGTTTCAGGATTTTCGTTTCATTTCTGCACAGCAATTTGGAACTGCCCCTTGTATCTGCCTTCCTTTTCATTATATGCCGGAATCCGCATCACGTTCCATTCTTCCAGTCTTCTCATTTGCAGGATCCGGCAATCCCATCCTCTCGGATTTTCCGCTTACCGGATCCCTCGTTCCATACTCTCTTCCGCCTCGTCCATCTGCTTCAGGATCTCCTGGTGCCGTTCATCGAACAGCAGTCCCTTATTGTATTTATAATACAATCCGCAGTCATTCTCTTTCAGGAACCAGATGCTGTAGTAATTCGTATTCAGCTCCGTCACGAATACGACCATCTCCTGACTCTCTCCGAATGCTTTTTCCAGGAATTCAAACGCATGCTCCAGCATTTCCATCGTATGGTCGACCATTTCCTCCCGCTTTTCGGTCTCATCTGCAAAAAGCTCCCGGATCTGTTCAAACGCTTCATTGCCGGCCAGATGCTCTTCTTTGGCATAATTCCAGTAGCCTTCCAGTGTATCCACCACTTTTGCCATGCACCGCTCCCCGTCCCGGTCAAGCTTCTCAGCCTTTTTCTGATCTTCGAATTCCTTTTTCGCCCGAAAATAGATCGTCTTGATGATTCCTCCGCTTGCATAGAGTTCTTCTGACATTCCTTCTTTCTCCACTTCACGGATCAAAGCACGATATTTCTTCAGCCATTCATACAGGGCAGATACATAGCGATCCATTTCATAGGTGTCTTTAAAAGCGCCCGCCAATCTTCCGGAAAGAAGGTTCACCACACTCAGTTTTTCATCAAACGCAGCAACTTTCAGCTTCTCCAGCGTATCCTCCCCATAGGTTCCTTCCAGAATCTTTTCAATTCCGTAATCCTTCCGATATTTCACATAGAGTTCCAGATAATTTGCGAAATCTTTTGCAATCTTCCAGTGCTGGATATACTGATGCACGACTTCCCGGTCCACCTTTTTTCCCAGTCTTTCATACACCTGGATCAGTCGGGAGAGATCCTCCCATCCCCTGGCAGTTGCAAACATTCTCCCGTCCACCGTCGTCTCCATCCGGTAGAAGTTCTCCCGCCTTGCATCCAGATAGGAGATGACCGCCGGATGCACGCTCACCTGATAGGCGTATTCTTTCCAGACATCAAAATTCTCTTCCACATCGATTTTCTTGATACGGTCCAGGGTCACCACATCAAATTCACGTACCGATTTATTATACTCAGGCGGGTTGCCCGCCGCAACGATGATCCATCCCTCCGGGACTTTCTGATTTCCGAATGTCTTGCACTGCAGGAACTGCAGCATCGTTGGCGCCAGGGTCTCAGAGACACAGTTGATCTCATCAATGAAAAGAATTCCCTCTTTGTGTCCGGTAACTTCCATTTTGTCATACACCGACGCGATGATCTCGCTCATCGTATACTCCGTCACCGAATATTCTTTCCCTCCGTACTGTTTTTTCTGAATAAACGGCAGCCCCACTGCGCTCTGGCGGGTATGATGGGTGATCGTATACGCCACCAGGCCGATCCCGCACTCTCTTGCCACCTGCTCCATGATCTGTGTCTTTCCGATTCCCGGAGGCCCCATCAGAAGGATCGGCCGCTGATGAATAGCGGGGATCATGTATTTTCCACATTCATCCTTTACTAAATACGCTTCGATCGCGTCCTTGATTTCCTGTTTTGCTCGCTTAATGTCCATAGTTTTCCAATTCGTCCTCCTCAATCGTAAGCTTCATCGCCCACGGCGGAACCTCCACCTCAAGGCCTTCCCTTTCCATAAACACAAATGCAGTCTCATAGGGCGGCATCTGTTTCGGAAAGATACCCTGCCCGTCTGTAAAATAGATCACACCCTTCAGCCTAGCAAACTGATGATTTTCTATCATACGGTTGATATACTCAAATGCCGGCCTGAAATCCGTACCGCCTTCTCCGACCAGGTCCAGATGCTCCATGTACTCCCGCAGTTCCTCTTTATTCGTGATCTTCTGATCCGTCTGCACCTGCTCATCACACTGGAGAATATGGATATTGACTTTCCGGAAGAAGCTGTCGTTCTCACTTAAGATTCCATACGTCTCCTCCAGAAATTTTTTCACCAGTTCTCCGGAACAGGACATGGACGTATCGATCACGATCACAAAATCCTCGATCTTACTGACTTCTTTCCACTCCTGCGGCTCAATCAGCGGCATATTTCCGTACAATCGCAGCCCATAGCTGTAAAATCCATAATCAAAGGAATCCTCATCAATGGTCATCTCTTCCTTCAGCACGGCAAATTTTCTGAGAAATTTCCGGTAATCATACCGCTCCTTGTTCTCCACCCGGATCTGTTCCAGAAAATGGCCCGTTCCACCGGCAGTCTCCTGCGAAAATGTTTCCATCTCCGTCTGCATCTGTTCACTGATATCTTTCCATCTCTGATTCAGCTCACTATTTCTGTTCTTCTCCTCATCCTCAGCCCAGTATTTATGATCATCAACGGTAAATTCCGCCTGAAGACGAAGCATCTCTCTCTCTGAAAGCTCCCATCGCATCAGACTTCCGTAAACCTTCTCCGCCGTCAGCACCTTCATCTCACCTTGCATCTTCCGGTAGGTTTCCTGCCTGAGCCATGACTTGGCACGCCGGATATTCCGTGTGTTCCACCCGTCAATGATGGATTCCGTCACGATGTCACAAGCCAGATTCCACCACAGCTTCTCCCTGCCCTTCCGCGTAATCATATGACGGAAAATGCAGTGCATCACGGCATGCAGATAAGCCCGGTTTACATCCAGCCTGTTTTTCCGGTAGAGTCCTCCGAGCTCTCCCGGATGAAAATACAGATTCCACCCGTCTGTGGCAACAAGCGATACCGAAAAATCCTGTACATACGCCAGGGAAGACAATGCCACATCCAGGAATCGCATCTGCAGATACAGTTCATTTCTTGAAAGCGCCAGGATCCGGCGGCCGATCTGCTCCAGCTGGTCTTCCTGCTTCGTATTCTCTTCCAAATTGAGTTCCATATTCTTCCGCTTCTTTCCTTCTGCATTCTATAGAACGAATTTCTTCTTTCTTACCGGAAATCTCCGGTGTCTCTCATCCATCAGGATACTTAAGACTTCCGTCTGTCCGGTCCGGGATGCCAGATCAATCGCCCGCTCCAGCACATCCCTTTCAAAATACTCCATCCGACAGATAAATTCCACGATCTCCACCGGTGAACCGAGCGCATAATTCTCATGATCGTCAAGTTTTTTCAGACAATCCTTTATCAGATTCGTCAGATGTTCCCGGATATAAGTTTCATACCGCCTGCGTGCGGCATCCTCAAGTTTCACCGGATACATCAGTCTTGCAAGTGCGACCTGGACCGTAACCGCCTCATCATCCCGCACACCGGAAAGTGCGAACATTCTGTCGTATTTCAGGTAATCCAGCTCCCGGCGGTAGAAACATTCCCTGTATTCTCCACCCGAGCCGTAATAATGAGTCTCCACGATCCTTGCAGGCGTATTCTCCACAGCGTCCATGTAATGTTCCGGAAAAATGATCTTCGTGAACCGTTCTTCTTTTCCTTTTCCATAAACCAGAGTCGCCACGATCTCATAGCGGATCTCTGTCAGAATTTCCTTCAGACAGGACCGCTCTCCCTCATAAAAATCAATTTGAACATTCGACAGACGGCATCCGGTGAACACACCGCTTCCCATCCTCACGATCTCGTCTGTTCCGTGAAAGACTTTCATATTCATGCAGCCGTAAAATGCATAATTACCGATCACCTTCACCGTAGGTGGAAGATGGATCTCCAGAAGATTGGCTCCGCATCTGAGCGGCAGATCCTGCATCTGGAATTCTTCCGCTCTGCTGTCCTCTTCAAAGAACTCCACATCTTCATCTTCCACCTGTTTGTGATTGGAAAATGCATAGGATGCAATGGAATTTATTCTATATTTTCCAACATTTTCCGGAACTTTGACAACCTCCGATTCGCTCCACACACGAACCAGCTCCGCTCCGTCTTCTTTTCTTCTGAATGCAATTCTCATGTCGTCTGTCTCTCTCTTTCAGGTTACAATTGCACCTTATTTTTCTTTGCCCACATTCCGTGTCTCATACTTCAGATCACGCACCAGATAAGGCTGTCCATTTTCCTCAACCTCCATCTTCCAGAGCTTTTTTTCTTCTTCCAGCAGGACTTTGCCATATTTCTTATATAAATAGGTGGTCTCATGATAGTTGGCACCGCATTCGATCATGCACCAGCCCTCCTCCATCTCACAGAGGATCCATGAACACTCTTTCTTCGTTTTAAATATGAAATTCTTTGTAATCTGGAAATTCCTGCCCCATTCATAATGAACGATCTTGTCTCCCAGCCTGTATGCAGCCTCACTGAAACTGTAAAGCTCATGCGCCTCATGGAGCAAATGCTCCGGCCGCGGATTCAAACGGATCCGGCTTGCCGCATTAAAATTCTCATCCAACTGCAATGCACAGTTTAAGAACGGGGTAAATAAATACTGGGTCGCCTCATTGTACGGCATCGCCACGCATTCAATCTTACCGTCCATTTCATAATAGATCAGATATCTGCAGTCCAACACATACCGCAGTTCCCGCACAGCCAGGATATCCCTGCATGGAATACATATCTCCTTTACCTCTCCGTCTTTCTTCGGAAAAAGAAGCATAATCTGTCCGTCAAATCTTGCCGCCAGATATTCAAAGGCTCCCCGCTCATATCCCTTGGCCGGTACCCATACCATCGCCTCCAGTGGCATTCCTTGTTCTTTCCACTTGGAAAGGTGCGGCAGATAGCACTCCCGCACCTCGTCCCATTCCCATATTCTTTTCGGCCACTCCTGAAGTGTTGCGCCGAAATCCACTACATTTCCGTTTCTCCCTTTTTTCATTCTGATCCACCTTCCACCGTATTCTGACAGACTTCGCCATCTGACGCTCTGTCCTGCCGAGCCCAATTAAACACATATAACTATTATATACGTTCTCCTTATTCTTGTAAATACAGTTGCAATATGCTTTTTTCATTTGAATACCTAGTAAATACGTGGTATTATGTTAATATATAGGATGCCATGATTCCCATGGTTTTTCCCGTATAGAACGGGTTATCTGGAGCACGACATCAGAAATAAAGACGAGGTGAACACTATGAAAATCTCAACCAAAGGACGCTATGCACTCCGGCTTCTCCTTGATCTGGCACAGCACCGGAACTGCGGATTTGTTGCATTAAAAGATATTGCCAAACGTCAGGATATCTCCAAAAAATATCTGGAACAGATCGTTCCCATGCTGAACCGTGCCGGATTTCTGCTCACCGGCCGCGGTTATCAGGGGGGATATGAGCTGGCGAAAGAACCTTCTTCCATCACTGTGGGAGACATTCTTCGCGTCACCGAAGGCAGCCTGGCACCGATCTCCTGTCTCGAGCAGGAACCGAATATGTGCCCGCGCTGCGGCGAATGTCTCACCCTTCCGATGTGGCAGGGACTTTACAAAACGGTCAACGAATATCTGGACAGCGTAACGCTGCAGGATATTCTGGATCAACAGACGACCCTCTATGGCAATGATTATGTCATATAAGAAAAAAAGGTCCCGCGGGACCTTTTTTCAATTACTGATTCTTTTTTGCATTTGTATAATTCACAAGTCCGCCTGCCGCGATCAGCTTCTGCATAAATTCCGGGAACGGCTGTCCCTGGAACTCGGTTCCTTTCGTACGGTTATAGATCTTGCCGGAGTCAAAATCCACTTCCACTTCATCGCCTGCCTCAATGTTTCTTGCCGCTTCCGGGCACTCAATGATCGGAAGCCCGATATTGATCGCATTGCGGTAGAAAATCCTCGCAAAGGTCTCTGCGATCACACAGCTTACCCCTGCCGTCTTCAGGCAAAGCGGTGCATGCTCTCTCGAAGAGCCACATCCAAAATTCTTATTTGCCACGATCAGATCGCCCGGCTGTACTCTCTCCACAAAAGTCGGATCAATATCTACCATCGCATGCGTCGCAAGCTCTTTCGCGTCATAGGAATTCAGATATCTCGCCGGAATGATTACATCCGTATCTACATTATCACCATATTTAAATACATGTCCTTTTGCGTTCATTATTTGTCACCTACTTTCTCCGGATTTGCAATATACCCTGCAATTGCACTTGCTGCTGCCACTTCCGGTGACGCCAGATAAATCAGAGAATCCACATGTCCCATACGTCCGACAAAGTTTCTGTTCGTAGTTGAAACACATTTTTCCCCTGCAGCCATAACTCCCATATGGCCTCCCATACAAGGACCGCAGCTCGGTGTGTTCACAGCGCAACCAGCATCAATAAAAATGTCGATCAGTCCTTCCTTGATACACTGCTTATAAACCGCCTGTGTAGCCGGAACTACCATCACGCGCACATCCGGATGAACAGTATGTCCTTTCAGGATCGCAGCAGCTTTTCTCATATCGGAAATTCTTCCGTTGGTGCAGGATCCGATCACCACCTGGTTGATCACGATCGGTTCCATCGCTTCGATCTCATCGATGGTCTTCGCATTGCCCGGAAGATGCGGGAACGCAACCGTCGGGCGGACTTCAGAAAGATCCACAACAACAACTTCATCATACTCGGCATCCTCATCCGGTGCGTAAATCTTATATTCTTTATCTGTATGTTCTTTCAGATACGCTTCCGTCTGTTCATCAACCATAAAGATTCCGTTCTTTGCTCCGGCCTCAATTGCCATATTCGCCATCGTGAAACGGTCATCCATTGTCAGGTACTTCAGGCCGTCACCCATGAATTCCATGGATTTATACAGTGCTCCGTCCACCCCGATTCTGCCGATGATATGAAGGATCACATCTTTACCGGTCACATACGGTCCCGGTTTGCCGGTCAGCTCAAACTTGATTGCTGACGGAACTTTGAACCAGAGTTCTCCGGTCGCCATACCTGTTGAAATATCTGTGGTTCCCACACCCGTTGAAAATGCTCCGAGTGCTCCGTATGTACAGGTGTGTGAATCTGCCCCGATAATACACTCACCGGCAGCAACGATACCATATTCTGGAAGGATCGCATGCTCCACACCACATTTGCCCTGTACCAGATACCATTTCAATCCCTGCTCCTTTGCGAAATCCTGAATCGCTTTGGAGTTCTCTGCTGACTTGATATCCTTATTCGGTGTAAAGTGATCCGGTACCAGAACCACCTTGTCTTTGTCAAATACTTTATCTGCCATCTGTCTGAAAATCGGCAGCGCCATAGGACCTGTGATATCATTCGCCATCACGACATCCAGCTTTGCTTCAATGAGCTGTCCCGCCACAACCAAGTCCAGTCCTGCATGGTCCGCAAGAATCTTCTGCGTCATCGTCATTCCCATGATTAAATTCCTCCTTGGATCATTTATTAAGTTGAATCTTCAAGTACGCCTCGGCGTACTTGCTGCGAGGTGCGCGTCATGCTTTGCATGACACAATACATCTGCGCACCTCTGCAATCCGCCGGAGGCTTAATCTTGGAAGAAGATTTGACTCCCACCAAGACTAGCTTACCGCAACTCGCCACCTATGGAGGTGGGAGTCTCATCTTTATTTCAAGATGAAATTACTTACTTTCTCCGTGATATTCTAACACATTTCAACACTACAGCGCAAGAAAGAAGCACACAAAGGATAAGAACTATCAAGTTTGCCGAATCACCGGTCGCAACCGATGTTGTTTTCACTGGGAGCTGCGGCTTTCCCAGCTGCATATCTTCTGGTTTTTGCGGTATTTCGGGTTTTTCCGGTTCCTCCGGAATTTCCGGCTCTTCCTCAAAATGAACAGACTGTCCTTCATCTCCCAGATTGGTATGGTCAGCAACCAATTTTCCCTCGCAATATAAATACTCAAACACGACCGTCGTTTTCCCTCCCAATCCGGACGCATTAAATACAAAGCGCATTTCTTCGCTTCCTTCTTCTTTCTCCGGCGCAAATGTCGCTTCAGCCGTAACCAGCTCTTCTCCGATTTTCAGTTCTTCCCCACTTTCGGCGTCCATCAGAATACCTTTCAGTGTATATTCCTTCCCGGGAGTGAGGTTCTTCCATGACACCGTATCAATCAGCACCATTTCCTCCCTCGGTTTAGCCTCATGAGTGCGGGTTTCTTCGTCAAGTGCCGTTGTCGCGATCTCCGGAACCGGTCTTTTATCATTCGTAAGCGTTCCCAGATTCACGGTATGAGCATCTCTCGTGATCTCCACCTCAAAAGGCGGCAGTAAAATCCTGTCACTGTTATTCTCACACTCCAGTTCTTCGATGCAATACGTGTCATATGGGAGCGCGCCTTTCTTATCATCGGATTTCCCTTCGCCAAACCAGATTCCATCCTCTGCAGACTCTCCCCGGTTCGTATTTACCGTATGACGGTTCCATTTTGACGCCGTAGACGCATAACCGTTTTTGTCGGTAATGATGACATGTGCTTCTTGCGTGGTCTTAGATGTGATCCGGAAAGGAATTCCAGAGAGGCGTTCCATTGTGCTGTCAGCCACCTTGATCAGCTCCAGATCTCCCCGCACGATCTCCTCCGGAACAATGGTTTCCTGATAGACATGCAATGCAGCCTCCGATGCACTTTCTTCTTCCGGCTGAATCGCCTGAGCAAAAACCACATCTGTCTTCCGGTAACCCTCCGGAGCCTTCGTCTCTCGGATCGTAACTGTACCGACAGGCAGAACGCCTGCTCCATTTACCAGATAAAGCGCATCACCTCCGACCTGATATGCTCCGGTCATCTTCACTTTACCCTGTGCGTCCGTCCTGAATACCCATGTCCGAAGCGGCGAATGTCCCTCTTTTGCAGGATCTTCCTGCGATATCATATCATAATACTGCACTGTAAATTCTGCGTCTTCCAGGCTTCCGCTTCCTTGTGGTTTTCCGCTTCCGCTCTCTTTGTCCTTCTTTTCCAGCAGCCATTCGATCGGATTGTAAAAAGGAGCATCTTCACAGGTATAATAGACTGTCTCACCTGCTTTTACGGTGATCGTTTGCGACTCCGGGTTACAGGTATACCCCTGCGGAGCTTTCGTTTCTCTGATATCATAGCTCCCTTCCTGCAGAGCATCGGCCTTCCCGTAGCCCCTTTCATCAGTCGTGATCACCGCCGCCACATTTTCTGTTCCTTGATAAAATAGCGTAAATTCTGCCCCGGCAAGTGAATAGCAGGAATTCCCTTCCACCAATCCGGCATCCGAAGAGGATTTCTTCACTTCCAGACCGCCTGTATGTGAAATCTTAAATAAATATACGGTAGATTCGCATTTGGGCTCCAGCACCGAAATCTGATTCCCTCGCTGGGGATGCGTCGAAGAATGCCAGAACTTATTATCTTTCCCGTTATTTCCCCAGAAAAATCCGATATGACAGTCCGCATCCTCCGATTCCCAGGAGCGCGGTTCAAAATAGATCACATCCCCTTTCTGGGCCTTTCCGCCCGCCAGCAGCTCTTCAACGGTATCATAATGATAATACTCCACGGCATTTTCCGTGATCCAGTGATACCAGTTGCTTGCATTCACCTTGCCGCCCCGGTATCCACGGTTCGCGATCCCCGAAAGATCCGCTCCGCATTTTTCCAGAACATACGCCACAAAACCGGTACAGTTCATACCGCCATTTCCATCATTTGCTCCGTTCGGCCGCATACAGTTTCCCGGTGTTAACGGGGAACCGGTATAGGGTGTGCCAAGGTAATAACCGTCGTTCTCGTGTGCCTGGAGCTCCGCAAGAACTGCTCCCGGAGCCACTCCGAGCTTTTCATCCAGTTTTACAATTGTATCTGTTGAATTTCCTGTCGCTTTGACTTCGCTGATCTTCTGACTGCTTCCGGTCAGACAAAGAGCGGTAAGTACCGCTGTGATGGCATACTGCCATCTTCTTGATTTGATAAACATATTTGTATTCTCCTTCCTGCCCATCCGGCACGAAAAAGAGATACATAAGACGAGTACCCATATCATAAGATACGGGTACCCAAAAGTCAATTATTAGACTTCTTATTTTTTTCTTAAAGTCCGAATCTTCCTATCACCTCACATCATCCTATTAATACATTTTAGCCTTTTCTTTACAGAATCCTCCTTTACATCTCCCCCATAATTGCGTTATAATAGTAATTCATACAAATTAAATAGTTAGGAGCAAACTGAAATGACGGAATTATATTTTATCGCTTTGTACTTTTTCGTCTATGGCTTTCTTGGCTGGTGTACGGAAGTCGCTTTTGCCGCCTGGAAAGAGCATCGATTTGTAAACCGCGGATTTCTGAATGGCCCAATTTGTCCGGTCTACGGTATCGGAGTCACACTGGTCGTCCATTTTCTTAGTCCTTACAGATCCAATCTCATCATTCTCTACATAACCAGTACGATTCTCGTAACCGCACTCGAATGGCTGACCGGGTTCATTCTGGAGAGGGTCTTTCATAACAAATGGTGGGATTATTCGAATATGCCGCTTAATCTCAATGGCTATGTATGCCTCTTGTTTTCTCTTATATGGGGCGTTGCCTGTGTTTTGATCGTGGATTTCATCCATCCGGTTATTCACAAACTGTTGCTCTATATTCCTGTTATCGTCGGAGTGATCATTCTGATCATACTGGGGATCGGCATGTTTGCAGACCTTTATGTGACTGCTTCCGGCATCTTGAAGATGAACAAACGTCTTGCGGCTATGCAGGAGATTGCTGATGAGCTTCATGAAATATCAGACAAAATTGGAGAAAATATTTACAAAAATACGATCGCAGCGATGGAAACCCAGGATGCGATCAAGGATTCTGTTACGGAGAAGCAGGAAGAACTCAAAGATTCTTTTACTGCAAAACAGGAGGAATTCAAAGATTCCCTTGCAGCAAAACAGATGGAATTCAAAGATTCTTTTGCTTTAAAGCAGG
The DNA here is from genome assembly GCF_052066395.1 of Bariatricus sp. HCP28S3_A4. Lineage (NCBI taxonomy): Bacteria > Bacillati > Bacillota > Clostridia > Lachnospirales > Lachnospiraceae > Bariatricus > Bariatricus sp. HCP28S3_A4. Next base: position 159,533 of record NZ_JBQHSE010000001.1, read on the forward strand.
AAGAGATTCTGGGCAATCTCACAGAGCGCCGCGAAGAGATTTCCGAAACATTGGATACGGTTTCAGACGAATTGAAAGAACGTATTGCATCCTTGCGTAAGCATTACAGTGAACTTGGTGAGGACTTTACCGGTATTCAGAAACGTCTTCTAAAAGCGTTCCCGAAAATGGAAAACAAAAAATACAGTGAATCCTTAGACGATCTGCGCGAGAAACTGAATTCTCTGCGCAAACGCTAGATGACCTGCAGTTCCGAATCAGATTTTCATTTATACATAAAAGTCCGTATCATCAGCATTGATTTTCTATCAGAAACGATGCCGGTGATACGGACTTTTATTATTCAATTAATGGTCTCTTTTAATTCGCTTCAGATATGGGATCTCAATCGGATCAATCGGATCGATCGGCTGCTCATCCTGAATCTTATTCTTGCGTTTGTGCATCTTTAGAAGTGCTCCTCCACGGTTGTAGAACCAGAATGAATACACCAAAAGCTTATTCGCTTTACCGATCTTGTCCTTCGTGGTCTTTGTGTAAAAGTCACCAACCGCCTTGATCGGTTCCCGGTTCCGGATCTGCATAATCAGATCCAGCTCCGTCTTGATTGGATGTGGAAACTCCGTATATGCCATTCCCACACAATCCAGCTTGTGCGCATCGCTTCCCCCCGTTCCGGGTTTGTTGTATTTTTCCGCCAGCAGTTTCGCGCCGGCATTGGATTCGGGCGGTTCACACGCGTTAAATGTTTCAACAAAGTCAAATTTCTCCAGAAGTTCCGGCGACGTCTGCCATTTCTTTGTATTGGTAAAGCTTAAATACTTTTCTCCACAAGGATGTGCCGGACCGCAGATTCCACCGTGATGATGCACAAAATCAATGAGTAGGGAAAGCGGAAGTCCGCGCATTTCCAGAAGCCGCATCTTAACGCCTTGAGGCATGATGATCAGAATATGCCCCGCTTCCAGCGTATCATATTCAATTCCTTTTAACACAACGAAATCATTATACTTTTTCCCTTTGAAAGTGTTCTTCCAGTACCGGTAACCATTATACGTATCATGATCGGTCACCAGCATACCATCAATTCCCTTTTCCTTCAGCTTTAAAATATACTTCTCCAAACTGACTTTGCTGTCAATCGACCCTTCCCGTACATGACAATGCATATCGATCTTCATGAGCACATCACCAGACTTTCTTTAAAATTTTATTCCTCGTACTCGTCTTCGTCTTCCTCCTCATCATCGAGATCCAGAATGGAACGTGCACGATCAATCTCCGATTCAATCGAAATCTCTTCTTTCACCTGTCTGGAATGCCGCGCTTCTCTTCTTCCGATTTCCCGGGACTTCATCATAAATTGTACGATAAGTCCGATGGCGATACCGGCCGCACAGATTCCCAGTGTAATGTAAGGATTCTTAATTCCGACCATCTGCGCAACTGCATTTCCAAGCCCCATTCCCCCGCTCAGTGATGTCACAATGATAACAAGTGGTTCAAACCAGATCATTGTCAGGACTGCAATAATAATTCCGGCAACTCCTGTGACAGCCAGCATTGTAAAATTCTGCATCTGGAACATACCTACAACCTCCAGAGCCACGCTCAGGCAAAGCAGAAATGCTCCAAACTTCTTGAACACTGCTGACATGATCGTCAGAATCAGTGCTGCCGCCGCAACAATGGCGAGACCGATCTTCAGATCGGTCTGGATCAGATATGCCACCAGAATTCCAAGTACAGCTCCAACAGCCAGTCCGCAAATCGCGTTCACAAATCTGACCAGCTTCAGTCCGAACAGACATACAATCAATCCGATAACTGCCGAAATAACCAGAGCTGGAAAGGGTATCTCTATCCCATTCTGTACGACTGCATTCATCTGGGTAATGATCTCATTTATCATTGGTTCATTAAACATAAAACAAGTCCTCCTATATCATTATTTACGTTCTCCCACCGGATTATTATATCACACAAGCAGACATAATCGCAACTATTTCACTGTTTTAACACAAACTCAATATTAACCCTCATTACAATTTAAACATATTAAAGAGGAGTATCAACCTTCGTTTTTTGATACTCCTCTTTAATTCACTTCATCTGTCATTATTATTTACCTTTCTGGTGGTCTGTACCTTCCTTTCTTAGATTCCCGTTTTTGAAATTATGTTTTCGGTGGTCTGTACCTCCATTCTTTAATTTAAAAAGATAGCGTCCGAAACCTTTTTATCTGTTTTTATTACCTCATCTATCTTTTATGTCTATATAATAACTCGTTTCACCCAATTTGTCAATACATTTTTAATATGTATTTATATTTTTACAAAATTATATATTATATCATAAATTTTTCCAAACTCTTAGAGTGGAATTGATGAATAATCCGTAAGAACAGTAGCTTATTATGGATTTTGAAAAGGTAATTGCAAGATTGTAAAAAGGAATTTACACAATCCCCCGTAAATTCAGAAAGCTTGCCACCATTCAAAACAAAAAATGCCAGACCAAAACACAACAGTTCAGCCTTACGGCTGAACTGCTATAATTCCACATTCTATTCATCTGTATCTTTAATTGTCACGCCCCGTTTTACAAAACTGATCTTGTCCCATACATTTTTGTGAACCTTCACACCGTCTGCTTCTTTCCATTCTTCGCAGAGCTTATCAAACTGCTCTTCTTTCCGTTCGGAAACGATGGATTCTTTTTTTGCATCCGTTGCGTCCCGGTCGAGGAGACTGGTCAGCTTTGCAACAAAATATCCGCTGGTATCTTCGACCACAGGAGTAACCTCGCCTTCCTTCAGTGAATCTGCCGCAACCACAAGCAGTTGAGACGGTGATGTAGTTGATGTATCAAAAGTCAGAGTCGATGCTGTATATCCGGCCTCCTCTGCATAAGCTGCAAAATCCTCCGCGTTCACCGCTCCCTCCCGGAATGCCTCAACCGTTTCTTTCAGTTCTGCCTTTTCATCTTCTGAAAGCTGGGTCGAATTTCCATCGTCATCTGTCTTGGTAAATGAGAAATATACATACTGCATACTCTTCTGTGCAGCCTCTTCATCGGACACTTCGGTATCCACATCGGCAGTCATTGCTTCATGCATTTTTTCCTGAATGGTAACAAGCTCCAGGAATTTCTTCACAGTTTCTTCATCTCCGGAAACCATATCCTTATCTTCAAGATTGTTCGATTCAGTAAAGCTCTTCGCCGCTTTCTCTATAGCCTCATTCTCCTCATCCGTCAAGGAAACACCATAGTCATCCTTATGTGCATCCAATATATACATAGTTTCAAGTGACTCCAGAACGCCTTCCTTCACACTTTCTTCATAGGTCTTACCCTCTTCTGCCTCACCAGACCACATATCCTCTCCTAAAAAGCTTGCATAATACGTCTCATATTGTGCCTGCTGATATCTCGCATAGAAATTCGCCACATCTGCCGTGATCTTCGCATCTCCAACCTCTGCAACTACTTCACTTCCATCTAATTTACCGCAGCCTGCTACTGTAGCTGCCACCAGGGCAGATGCAAGTACAAGCGTCAATACTCTCTTCTTCATCTGAACTATTTCCTCCTTAACCGTATCCTGCCGTTCTCCCGGGCAGAATCGTCGTGCATATTTATATAGTATACCGTGTTTTTCCTTAGCTGGCAATCCTTTTCACAAAAATTTGACATCCGTTATTTGACATCCGGCTATATGAAAACGCTTTATTCTTCAATCAATTCATGAATATCTGCAATAATCTGTTTTACATTTTCGAGAACCTGTTCATCTTTCTCCTTCTTTGTCTTCCGAAGCTTCCTATATATGAAATACGGATTTACATCGACTTTGAAAGTGAGAGCACCTTTATACTTATCCAAAAGCACCGGAATCTTCTGGGCCGATACTTTTGCCTTCTCGTACATGGTAAATTGATAATCTTCCCCTTTTTGCTCGATTGCAATAATATAAGAGCTGTGCGCAAAAGCTTTGATCTGTGCGATAGTCAAAAGCTGCTGTACTTTTTTCGGCGGTTCCCCGAACCGGTCAATCAGTTCTTCCAGCATATCTTCCCGTTCTTCCTCCGTCTCGATGGCTGCGATTCGCTTATAAATATCCAGCTTCTGATATTCATTCGGGATATAAGTCGGCGGAATAAATGCATCGATGTTCAGATCGATCGTCGTTGTATACGTATCTTCCGGAATTTCTCCTTTTTGCTGACGAACCGCCTCATTCAGCATTTTACAGTAGAGATCGTATCCAACTGCCTCCATGTGCCCGTGCTGCTCCTCACCCAGGAGATTTCCGGCACCTCGGATTTCCAGATCCCTCATGGCAATCTTCACTCCGGAACCCAGGTCTGTGAATTCCCGGATGGCTGCAAGCCTTTTTTCTGCCACTTCTTTCAGAAGCTTATCCCGTTTATACAAAAGGAAAGCATATGCCATCCGATTCGAGCGTCCAACACGCCCTCGAAGCTGATAAAGCTGGGACAATCCCATCCGGTCGGCATCGTGGATAATGATGGTATTTACATTCGAAATATCCAGTCCCGTTTCAATGATGGTTGTAGAAATCAATACGTCAATCTCTCCATTAATGAAATCGTACATAATGTGTTCCAGCTGATGTTCCCGCATCTGTCCATGTGCAAACGCAACATTTGCTTCCGGCACCAATGCCTGGATTCTGGCTGTCATATCGGCGATGTCTTTGACCCGATTATATACATAATACACCTGTCCCTGTCTGGATAATTCTCTCTGGATGGCTTCCCGCACCATCTCGTCATTGTATTCCATCACATAGGTCTGGATCGGCATCCGGTCCATAGGGGCCTCTTCCAGAACACTCATATCACGAATCCCGATCAGGCTCATATGAAGTGTTCGCGGAATCGGGGTAGCAGTCAGTGTCAGAACATCCACATTTTCTTTCAATTTTTTGATTTTTTCTTTGTGCTGTACTCCAAAACGCTGTTCTTCATCAATAATCAGAAGCCCCAGATCCTTAAACTGAACATCCTTACTCAGCACACGATGTGTTCCGATCAGGATATCGACCTGGCCTTTCGTCAGATCCGTCAGAGTTTTTTTCTGTTCCGCCGGTGTACGGAAACGACAGAGAAGATCTACGCGAACAGGGAATTCCTTCATTCTCTGCACAAAAGTATTATAATGCTGCTGTGCCAGAATCGTTGTCGGGACAAGGTAAACAACCTGCTTTCCGTCCTGCACAGCCTTAAAAGCTGCCCGGATCGCGATCTCCGTTTTCCCGAATCCGACATCTCCGCAAATCAGGCGATCCATGATCTTCGGGCTTTCCATGTCGCGTTTCGTGGCCTCAATAGCCATAAGCTGGTCTTCTGTCTCCTCAAACGGGAACATTTCCTCAAATTCTTTCTGCCACACCGTGTCCTTCTCGTAGACAAATCCTTCCTTCTCCTGACGTGCAGCATACAGTTCCACAAGGTCCTTTGCAATCTGCTGTACAGCCCCTTTTACTCTTGTCTTTGTCTTCTTCCATTCCTGTCCGCCAAGACGATTCAGCTTCGGCTTCTTTGCGTCTGCACTTGCATATTTCTGAATCAGGTCAAGCTGTGTAGCAAGAATATAAAGATTTCCTCCATCAGCATAAGAAATCTTCATATAATCTTTCGTAACTTTATCTACTTCAATTTTCTCAATCCCCCGGTAAATTCCAAGTCCATGGTTTTCATGAACCACATAATCCCCCGGTTTTAGGTCAGAAAAATTCTGTATTTTCTGTCCATCATAACTTTTTCGTTTCTTTTTCTTTTTTGTTTTCCCAAAAATATCCGTTTCAGAAATTACCACAAATTTAATCATCGAATATTCGTAACCGACCGCGGCATGCCCATAGCATACCATGATTTCTCCCGGAAGCACTTCTCTCATGGGATCCTCATTATAATAACTGCTGAGGTCATAATCTCTCAGATCTTCCGCCAGACGTTTTGCCCTTGTTCTCGAACCGGAAAGCAGAATGACTCGATATCCATTCCTCTTCAGCCGCTTTAAATCATGGGTCAGCATCTCGAAACTGTTATTATAAGGATTCACACTCTGGGTCTGTAAATGGAATTGTTCTTTTACTAAAAACGGCTTACATTTATTCTCCAGTGCACACATTCCGACAGAGCAAAAATGATTTAATTTCTTAACCACTTCTTCTGTCGTATAAAACAATGGTTCCGGCGTACCTTCCCTGTCCTCATTGTCCGCCAGAGCGCGCATCTTTCGTGCATTCACAACTTCTTCTTCAATTCTCGTTCCCGCCTCGATTAGGCGAACCGGTTCATCAAGAAATAAATTCGTATTTTTAACATTAAAATAATCTATGAAAGAAACGGAATTATTGTCACTTTTCAATTCTTCAGATGGGTAGATCACAATCCGTTCCAGATTCTCTACTGAACGCTGGCTGTCCACATCAAAAGTCCGGATTGAATCCACTTCATCTCCCCAGAATTCAATACGTATCGGCAGTTCTTCCGTCAACGGATAGATATCCAGAATTCCTCCCCGTACTGCGAACTGTCCGGGTCCTTCTACCTGAACTTCCCTCTCATAGCCCAGCTGTGCAATCTTTCTGGTAAGCTCTTCAAACCTATATTCTCTTCCATTTTCTACAGTGAGAATACACGCTTCAATCTCTTCAATCGGCATCAGAAAATCCATCAAGGCATCAAAAGTCGTTATGATACTGGCTGATTTTTCTTCACTGCCCGCTTCATTCGATTCGATCAGTCTCTGAACGACTTCCATACGCTGTTTGATCAGAAGTTTCCCGTGGATGTCCGCCTGATAAAATAACAGGTCTTTTGCCGGATAATAACAGACATTCTCATCAAGGAAACAGTATTCCTCGTACATCTGTTTTGCCTTTTCTTCATTAGAAAGAACGATGAGTGTGCAAGGGCAGCCATCGCTAAGCGCATAAATCATATGAGTTTTTTGTGAAGTCACACATCCTGATAGCAGCAGCATTCCCGGTTTTTTCCGTTTCTCTTTGTATATTTCCTCAAACTCTGCCAATTCTCTCAGAGGGGCTGTAAATGCTTTCATTTCCAATTGCTCCTTATTCTTTCTAAGCAAGGATCATTTTATTCATTATCCTTACGTTTCCTGTTATACTTGTTCATAGCCTGATCGATTTCTCCAGCTGTGATCATAGCCACCGCTTCCGCAGCACACTCAAAGCCTTCTTTTATCAATTCCCGCTCTTCTTTTGAAAAACGGCTGAGCACATAATCTGCCAGATCGTATCCTTTCGGTTTTTCTCCGACTCCGACTTTAATCCGCTGGAAAACAGAAGTCCCCAGATTTGCTATAATGTTCTTTATTCCATTATGCCCACCCGCACTTCCTTTCTTACGGATTCGGAGCTGTCCTACATCCAGGCTGATATCATCAAAAATAATCAGCAGTTCCGTTTCCGGATCCACTTTGTAATACTCGACCAGGCTTCTTACACTTTCCCCACTCAGATTCATATAGGTCTGTGGTTTTGCCAGGATCACTTTCTGCCCGCCAATGATTCCCTTTCCAATGTACGCTCTGTGTTTTTTTGTATCTACAGCTATATTATATTTTTCCGCAAGCAGATCTATCACATCAAATCCAACATTGTGTCGTGTTCCCTGATATTTATCATCCGGGTTTCCAAGTCCAACTATAACCAACATTTTAATCACCTCTGCATTTTTCTTGCTTTATGATACCAGACACTTTCTTTTTTGTCACGCCATAGAATGCATATTTTCCTGCATTCATTCATATATTGTGTTAAACAGCATGCAACTGGATATTCAAAAAGAAATGTATTTGGGGGGTTTTCATGAGTTCCAAAACCAAAATCATCGTCTTGCACATGAAAGAAATTATTTATACAGCAGTATTTGCTGTTTTCGGCATTTTGATCCTATGCCTGCTTTTCTTTATGTTTTCTTCTGGGAATGGCAAGCATAGCGATGTCCGTAAAACATATAATCCCGGTGTCTATACCTCTTCTGTTCATCTGAACAATACCGATTTGAATGTAGAAGTTGCTGTGGATGAGACCCGGATCCAGTCCATACGAATCAGCAATCTGGATGAATCTGTTGCTGCCATGTATCCTCTTCTTCAACCGGCAATCGAAGAGATTGCCCAACAGATCTGTGACACACAATCACTTGAAAACATTGAACTGCCGTCCGACACTCCTTACACCTCACAGCTCCTCCTGAATGCCATCGACGAAGCGCTCAAAAAAGCCGTAGTTTCATGACTACGGCTTTATCGGCTTTTCACCTGAAAATAACAAGAACATCTATTTTCTGACTATCCTTCTACAATCAGATACTGTCCGTTCGGAAGTTCAAATACCTCAGAAGCATCTTCCAGCTCTTCATCGCTCATGCCTTCCACATCGGCTCCGCTTTCCTCAAAATATTCTCTTACTTCTCTGACAGAGTCAACAATCACTGCCATACAGTCCTCCAGAAATGCCTCTGCTTCTTCCAGTGTATCAGCCACCGGTTCATCGAATAATTGTGACTGCATCTTCAAAAACGTTCTCAGGCACTCCTCATCATACTCATACATTTCGATAACCCTCCCTTTATCTCGATCGCGCTTATATTCTGCGCTTTGTATTACAGGAATCTAAGCAACTCATCAGCGTGGTCTATGGTCACATCAACCCCTGACCTCTCCAATATCTCTTTTGATCGGAATCCCCAGTTCACACCGACCGTAAGAACCTGCGCGTTCTTCCCGGTCTGAACGTCCACTTCTGAATCCCCCACATAGATTACTTCATCTTTCTTGATTCCAAGGTCTTTTGTAATTTCAAAAAGTCCCGCCGGATCCGGCTTCTTCGGAAATCCGTCACGCTGTCCGCGTATCTCGTCAAACATCCCTCTGCCGAATATACTTTCAACTACGTCCACAGCCTGCTGATGCGGTTTGTTCGTAAATACTGCAATCGCAAGCCCACGGCTCTTCAGTTCCTCAAGAAGAGAAAGAATCCCTTCATACGGGGCAACATGATACGTACACTTTTCACTGAACACTCTGCCGAATATCTGCATTGCATCTTCGATCCTTTCAAGTTCCACATCTCCGGTTGCCCGAAGGGCACGTTCCACCAGACATCTGGCACCGTCTCCCACAAAGCCGCGACACTGCTCACGTGAAATCATCTTCACTCCCAATTGCTTCAAAGTCTCATTTACCGAATACCACAGGGAATCCAAAGTATCTGTCAGGGTTCCATCTAAATCAAAAATACATGCCTTATACATTGCTGCTCTCCTTTTCTATGACTATAATAGTATGAACCCTGTCAAATTTCAATATAAAATTCGATTTTCTATTCTGTTTTCAAATATTGACGCATCAGACGCAGTGCATTCTTTTCCAGACGGCTGACCTGCGCTTGAGAGATTCGGATTTCCCGTGCCACTTCCATCTGGGTTTTTCCCTCAAAAAAACGAAGCTGAATGATATACCTTTCTCTCTCGTCCAAATGTTCCATTGCCGCCTGCAGGGAAAGATCCTCCACCCATTTTTCCTCCCTGTTCTTTTTGTCACTGATCTGATCCATTACATAGAGCGCGTCTCCACTGTCATTATAGACCGGCTCATTCAAACTTACCGGCGCCTGGATCGCGTCCAGTGCATAGACGATTTCTTCCTTTGATATTCCAATTTCATCCGCTATTTCCTGAACTGTAGGTTCTTTCATATTTCTTTTCATGTAATTTTCTTTCGCATAGATCGCTTTATAAGCGGTATCACGCAAGGATCTGCTGACCCGTATTGAATTATTATCCCTCATATAGCGTCGGATCTCGCCAATGATCATTGGGACTGCATATGTTGAGAATTTCACCTCCAATTCCGGATTAAAATTATTGATTGCCTTTATTAGCCCGATACAACCGATCTGGAACAGATCGTCCGGATTCTCGTTCGTGCTTCCGAAACGTTTGATCACACTGAGGACGAGGCGGAGATTTCCCTTGATATACTCTTCTTTTGCTGTCTCGTCACCTTCCTTAATTCTTGCAAACAAGGCATCTTTTTCCTCATCATTCAGAAGCGGAAGCTTTGCTGTATTTACTCCACAGATTTCAACCTTATTCAATGCCATTTCAAGTATCCTCCTAACTCTTTCCAGCTAGTAGAATTTTTCTCAAAACATATTTTATTTATACAATTATAAACAAAATATAAAAAATATTAGTCCTTGACATAATAACTATTATTTTTTCTGAATTTATAGTATAATTAAGATAATAATTCTAACGAAATGAGGTTGAGCTTATGAAGCTAACATTTATCGGTGCCGCCCACGAAGTCACTGGAAGCTGTCATTATCTTGAAGCCTGTGGTAAGCATATTCTGATCGACTGTGGTCTGGAACAGGGACCTGACCTTTATGAGAACCAGGACATTCCTGTGTCACCTTCCACGATTGATTATGTGTTGCTGACTCATGCGCATATCGATCATTCAGGAAAGCTTCCTCTCCTTGTAAAAAATGGATTTAAGGGCGACATTGTCTCTACATTTGCTTCCGCAGATCTGTGCAGCATTATGCTCCGTGACAGTGCACACATCCAGGTTGCCGAAGCTGAGTGGAGAAACAGAAAAGCACGCCGTTCAGGCGGCCCTATGTACGAACCACTCTACGATATGCAGGATGCCCAGAATACGATCATGCTACTTGCTCCTGTAGATTACAATCAGAAAATTCAGCTGTGTGAGGGAATCGATGTCCGCTTTACAGACATAGGTCATCTACTGGGTTCCGCCTGCATAGAGATATGGATCCATGAAAATGGCGTAGAAAAGAAAATCGTTTTTTCGGGCGATGTCGGCAATATCGACCAGCCTCTCATCCGTGATCCCCAGAACGTCAGCGATGCAGATTATCTGGTCATTGAGTCTACATATGGTGATCGGATCCACGCTGCCGAGAAGCCGGATTACATTGGCGAACTCACACGGATTCTCCGTGAAACATTCGAACGTGGCGGCAATGTCGTGATTCCTTCATTTGCCGTAGGAAGAACTCAGGAGCTCCTGTATTTCTTCCGGGAGATCAAGGAGAAAAATCTTCTTCCAGAATACAGCAACTTTGAGGTCTATGTAGACAGCCCACTTGCGATCGATGCCACGACTGTATTCCAGAAGAATACTCGTTCCTGCTTCGACGAGGAAGCTATGGCCCTCATCAATCAGGGTATAAACCCGCTCCTTTTCCCCGGGCTGAAAACGACCATTACAAGTGAGGAATCCAAATTAATCAACTTTGATGATAAGCCAAAGGTGATTCTCTCTGCTTCCGGTATGTGTGAAGCAGGTCGTATTCGCCACCATCTGAAGCATAATCTATGGCGAAGAGAATGCACTGTCCTTTTTGTAGGATATCAGGCAGAAGGCACTCTGGGGCGAAAGCTTGTAGAAGGAGCCGACTGCGTGAAGCTGTTCGGCGAGAACATCGAAGTAAATGCTCATATCGAAATTCTCCAGGGAATCAGCGGTCATGCTGATATGAACGGACTCCTTAACTGGTTAGATGGATTCTCCAAAAAACCTTCACACGTTTTTGTGGTTCATGGTGAAGATGCAGTAACGGATTCTTTTGCTCATACTATTACCGACCGGTTCCACATACCTGCATTTGCACCTTATTCCGGAGGCGCTGTAGATCTTGCAACCGATACCATCTTAAGCCCCGGAATCAAGATCCCCAAAAAGGCAGTCGAAAAACCTGCAAGGCAGCGTGCATCTGCTGCATTCGGGCGAGTGGTTGCCGCAGCGAAACGTCTCATGGATGTTGTGCTTAAGAACGAAGGTCTCGCCAATAAAGACCTTGCAAAATTTGAAACCCAGATTCAAAATCTGGCAGATAAATGGGACAGAGATGATGTTTAATCATCTCTGTTTTTTTATTCATAGCGCACCATTTCTCTGCGCAGCCTCTGCATAATTTTCTTTTCCAGACGCGAAATATAAGATTGAGAAATCCCAAGCATATCAGCCACTTCCTTCTGCGTTTTTTCCTCACCTCCCGGCATTCCCAGGCCAAACCTCATCTGCACGATGGTTCTCTCTCTGCTGGAAAGGCGGCTGACAGCCCGAAACAACACTTTTTTCTCCGCTTCATTTTCCATATCACGGTAGATCGTATCTTCTTCTGTTCCGAGAATATCGGAAAGCAGCAGCTCATTTCCATCCCAATCCACATTCAGCGGCTCATCGATGGAAACCTCCATCCTGGTCTTATTATTTCTGCGCAGGTACATGAGAATCTCATTTTCTATGCAACGTGAGGCATAAGTTGCCAGCTTGATCTTTTTATCCGGATTAAACGTGTTGATTGCCTTAATAAGTCCGATCGTTCCGATCGAGATCAGATCCTCGACACCGACTCCTGTATTGTCGAATTTCTTGGCAATGTAGACGACCAGACGCAGATTATGCTCGATCAGCAGCTTCCTCGCCTTTTCTTCCGTCTCTGTTCCCAGCGCTTCAATCGCCTTCGCTTCTTCCTCTGCTTCCAACGGAGCCGGAAGAATATCCGAGCCGCCGATATAGTGTACATCTTTTGTCTCCGGAAACAAAAATGTCCGGAATGTGGGTACCATTTTTAATTTAAACTGGTTTGGAACTGCAACTTTTATCATCAATTTTACTCCTCCTAACAATCCTCGGGATGCAATATCACATCATAATTTCCATCATTAAACCGTTCCTGTGCCGAAATTCCGAACAGCGGATATTCTATGATTTTCTCGCGCTTTCCATGAATGCACATTTTATCGATGGTAAATACTGGCAATACACTTTCATTTTCCTGGATCGTGCAATAAGGAATGTATCTGATATATTGTATTTTTTCCTGTTCCGTCAATTCTTTCATTGCTTTTTTATCAATTATATGTACTGGCTTACAGTTCAGCGTATCACAAAGACTATTTCCACTATCGATTACTGCCCGGAATGTACAAACCCTTTCCCGGAAATATAATGTCACTTTGCATCTGCTTTCCTGGAATTTCCACATCATCTCAAGAAAATCCATCACTCTGCACAGCAGATAATAGCTGCACACTGTAATCGAAAAGCAAAGTACTCCCTCCCGAAAGAATTCACCCATGTACGGCCTGATCCATGTCATAATTCCTCCCATCAGAAAACTGACAATGTAAAGCAGGATCCATTCCCTGATAAACTCCGAAACGCATGCAGGTCTCAGCGAAACGATCAACATACAGGAATTCACTAATAAATGCATAATCAGAATCTTGACCGCCGGATACATCGGAATACACATTAAAACACTGACTGAAAACGCTCCCGCAAATGCTCCCAACAGCACATATCCATGTGTGGCAGTACATTTCAATGCTCTTTTTACCGCCAGGAGAATCAGATAATCCATCGAAAAATTGACCAGAAAAAATACATCTAAATATATTTCATACTGCACGTTTTTCCCTCTTTCTTTTGAATCAAATCGATTTGGTACTCAAGCAAACCTTATTATAGACAATCGTCCCCTCAGATTTTGTCAAACAGTGAGGAGCGTTCTTATTTTCACTCGACACCACTAAACACAGGAATTCGGAATGACTTTTGTCAAATTTTCACAAAAAAGGCTGTCGTATAAATGAGCATAAAAAAAGACGCAACATAAAATATGTTGCGTCTTTCGACAAAAATATAAAATTATTTCTTAAAGAAATCCGGAATCTTAATAGACTGCTCTTTTACATTGCTTGCCGGCTTTCTCGGTGTCTGAAGCTGAGGCATCGTTCCGTTACCGGTACCTTGCTGGTAATTTCTTGTATTGTAAAGCGGTCTCTCCATACCATAGTCGTTCTTCGGCATCGCCTGCGTTGTTCCTCCCATAGAACCTGCGCCTGAAAGCATACTGGATTTATGTTCCAGTCTGGACTGCAATTTGGATGCAGTTCCTCCCACACTGTGAAGTCCGGTCGCAATTACGGTAATCGTTGCTTCATCTGACTTAGAATCATCGTACATAGCACCAAAGATAATATTCGCTTCTTCTCCTGCGAGATCCTGTACATATTCAGCCGCATCACTTGCATCCATAAGAGTGATGTCTCCGGAAATATTGATAATTACATGAGAAGCCCCTGCAATTGTCGTCTCAAGCAACGGGCTGGCAACAGCCTGTTTAACAGCTTCCAATGCCTTGTCATCGCCTTTGCCCTGACCGATACCGATATGTGCAATTCCTTTGTCTGTCATGACAGTCTGAACATCCGCAAAGTCAAGGTTGATAAGTGACGGTACGTTAATCAAGTCGGTAATACCCTGAATACCCTGCTGAAGGACTTCATCTGCTTTCTTCAGTGCTTCCGGCATTGTTGTTCGTCTATCAACGATCTCAAGAAGTTTATCATTCGGGATAACAATCAATGTATCAACATTCTCTTTTAATTTTTCAATTCCTGCAAGCGCATTGTTCATTCTTGTTTTTGATTCGAAACGGAATGGTTTCGTAACAACACCTACAGTAAGCGCTCCCTGCTCTTTCGCAATACGTGCTACAACAGGCGTTGCACCGGTTCCGGTTCCGCCTCCCATACCACAGGTTACAAATACCATATCTGCACCCTTCAGTGCTGCTGAAATCTCTTCCGCACTTTCTTCTGCTGCCTTCTCACCGATCTCCGGTTTTGCTCCCGCGCCAAGTCCTTTGGTAAGCTTGTCTCCAATCTGCATCAGAGTCGGTGCCTTACAGAGCTGAAGTGCCTGCTTATCTGTATTGATTGCAATAAATTCAACACCTGCAATCTGTTCGTCGATCATACGGTTCACAGCATTATTTCCACCGCCGCCAACACCAATTACGATTATTTTTGCTGCTGCTTCTGATTCGTTTGTCTTAATTTCTAACAAGAGTTTCTCCTCCTTTGTCTCCTTATTATATTATACACCCAATATGTCCAATATACGATTAGCTATATATCAACTATAATATAGTTTTTTTTCCAAAATATCAATAGAATTTTGTATATTTTTCTAATTTTTTACTCACTTTCTTCCGGTAGGACATCTTTTTCAAAGCTGATTGTCGTGTGATCCTCGTCATATCTCTCCAGATGAAGCGTCCCTTTCTGATCCCCGAGTTTCTCCAGGATCGGCGGAATCTGTGAAATCCTGTCTGCCAGATTCTCATCACCGATGATCGCACATTTATTTCCAAAATACAAATACAAATCCGAGCCTCTGCACAAAATCCGATCCGGCTTCAGGTCATATTTCTTCAGCGTGTTACTCATATCCAGCAAATGCTCAAAAACCTTCTTGTTGTCCTTCCCGACCGGAAGTTCCTCGAAAAGCTCTGCTTCACTCACGGTAAGACCTTCGATACACGGCACATCATCCCACCATTCTTTTGTTCGCGCCAGCACCACGCCATCCTTATCAAAATATACGAAATCATCTCCGACTATAATATAACCTACAATTTTCTTTTCCGTCACTTGAACTCGAATCGTCCATGGATTGGCAAGCCCCACCTTGGCCTCTTCCAACGCAGGCAGCATCTCATAATCTGTAAAATGATATTTGCAGAGCAAATATACGGAATTCGTTGAAAATTCATCCTGCTGCAGCCAGTCTGCAATTTCCTGCTTAGATAGAATTTGATTCCCCTCCACTTCTATTTTTCGAACCTGAAATAAAAGGAGAAATCCAATCATAACAAAGCAGATCAGCATAACCAGCAGAATGATTGCATAAATCGTCCGCTTCTTGATTCGTCGTTTTTTGTGATTCTGTTCTTCACTCATCCAAATGCCTCCTTATTATTTATCAGCTGTCCTTTTCAGGCAGCATTTTCCTCCCTAAGGTTCATTCTACCAGACTTGACACACTAAGCACAAGCCCCATTTCAATCAAAAGGAAAACAACGGACGTCCCTCCGTAACTGATGAACGGAAGAGTAATCCCTGTATTCGGTATTGTATTTGTAACGACCGCAATATTCAGAATCACTTGTATCATCATATGCGCCATCGCTCCCGATGCGATCAGTGCGCCAAAAAGATCTCGGCTGTGCGTTGCGATCAAAAAAAATCTCCAGATCAGAATCAGGAACAAAAAGACGATAAAAGCCGCCCCCACCAGTCCGAGTTCTTCACATATAATAGAAAAAATCATGTCATTTTGCGCTTCGGGCACAAACCCGAGCTTCTGGACACTATTTCCAAGACCGGTTCCGAAAAGTCCGCCCGATCCAATGGCATAAAGCCCCTGCAGGGTCTGATATCCCTTCTCATAATTTTCAGGATTTCTCCAGATTGCAAGACGTTCCAGACGGTAGCTTTCGAGAGCCAGAAAGATTCCCATAAACGCGCACCCCAACACCCCCATGCCGACAAACTGTGCATATCGAGGGCTGGCAACAAATACCAGTACGACGCCGATCCCCAGAATGATGATTGCCGTACTCAGATTACTGGTACCGACCAGTCCCACGATTGGGAGCATCCAGAGAACAATTCTGAACATAGTCCCTGTTTTCGCAATCGTCTTTGCATGTTTCGTCACGATCCATGACAAGAAAATAATAAGCGCAACTTTCGCAAATTCAGAAGGCTGAAAAGAAAACGGACCCAAAGATAACCATCTTTTGGATCCGTTATACTCTTTTCCGAATAGCATAACCGCAATTGACAGCCCAACCGCTGCCAGATAGCAGACTGCTGCAAACTGCTGCCATACATGATAATCGATCCCGGCAACCCAGAACATCATAACAAGCCCCAGGATCGTTGCAAACACCTGCTTCTTCAGATAGTAGAAAGAATCGTGAAATTTCACGTCACCATTGTATGCGCTGGTACTGTATAGAATCACCAGGCCTACTGCGACCAGCAGAAACACTATGACAAGAAGCGTATAATCCATTCGCTTCTTTTTCTCTTTCTCCGCCAATCCGGCTCACTTCCTCACTTTTTATAATGCAAGCACATATTTCTTAAATTCATCTCCGCGTACTTCATAATTCGGAAACATTCCCCAGCTCGCACATGCCGGAGAAAGCAGAACTGCATCTCCGGGATTAGCAAGTTCCACACAAGTGTCCATTGCCTCCTCAAAAGTATCTCTCAGAATGCAGTCATGAAATCCGCATTCTGCCGCTTCCCTCTGTATCTGCTCCTTCGTTGCGCCGATCAAAACCAGATAACGTACTTTTCCGTCAAAGCTGCGGATCCATTCATGAAAGTCAGACTGTTTATCGTAACCTCCTCCAATCAGGACCGTAGGCCGGTTCATTGCCTGAATTCCCTTGATTGCCGCATCCGGATTGGTTCCTTTTGAATCATTATAATAGACAACTCCGCCTTTCTCAGCCACAAACTCGATCCGGTGTTCTACTCCTTTAAATGACTTTACTGTATCGCGGATCACATCCAGATCCACTCCATAGACAGCCGCCATTGCAACAGCTGCCATTACATTCTCATAATTGTGTACGCCCAGAATCTGCAGTTCCTCCGTACGGCAGATCAAAATACCTTCCTTATCTTTATCCGGTTTGTAAATGATTGCACCATCATCCAGATAAATCCCCTGTTCCAATTTATGCGCACTACTGAAAAATAGAACCGAAGCATCGATCTTATCCGCCATACCACGTGTAACTTCATCTTCATAATTCAGTATACAGGTATCCTCGGAGGTCTGATTCTTCGCTATATCCTGTTTCGCCTGAATATAAGCTTCCATCGTGTGGTGTCTGTTCAGATGATCCGGCGTGATGTTCAGAACCGCACTGACTTTCGGCCTGAATGTAAGGATACTCTCCAGCTGGAAACTGGACAGCTCCGCGACGATCACTGAATCCTCCCTCGTTTCGTTCGCAACCGTCGTATAAGGATTGCCAATATTCCCGACAACAAACACACTTTCAAACGCATTCTTCATAATCTCGCCAAGGAGGGAGGTCGTCGTCGTCTTTCCATTGGTTCCCGTAATTCCGAGAATCTCACCTTTTCCACACACATACGCGAGTTCGATCTCTCCCCAGACAGGAATTCCTTCTTCTTTCATCCGAAGTACGATTGGAAGATCCGTCGGAACTCCCGGACTCATTACCACCAGATCAAGCCTCGCAAGTTCCTCCTCGGGAAATGTTCCGAGAATTACCCTTGCACCGGTCTGATTTGCAACAGCAGCCGCATCCAGTTTCTCATTTCCATCATAAAGAATCACTTCTGCCCCTTTATCTGCCAGCAGCCTGCAAGAGCCGGTACCACTGATGCCTGCACCAAAAACAAGCACTTTCTTCCCTTGTAAATCCATCTTTCTTCCTCCTACCTTTCTTCTTCTTCGCTTAAAGCGCCAGAAGGGCAATCAGGCATAAAATAGCCGTAACAATTGAAAATACTGCGACAACTCTCGTTTCACTCCATCCGCAAAGTTCAAAATGATGATGGATCGGAGCCATCTTAAAAAATCTCTTCCCACCCGTTTTCTTAAAATATGCAACCTGTATCATAACAGAAAGCACCTCGATCAGATAAATAAGTCCGACAATTATGATAAACAGCGGCATCTGAAGCATATAGGCTGCCGAAGCCACAAAACCTCCCAGCGCCAGCGAACCGGTGTCTCCCATGAAAACACTTGCCGGATATACATTGAACAGTAGAAATCCAAGAAGCGCTCCGACAACCGCACAGGTAATCGGCTCGATTCCACTCTTATTTCCCATCGCAACGACTGTGAAAAATGTAGCCACAAGCACCGTCACACTAGATGCAAGGCCATCCAGACCATCCGTAAAATTCACTCCGTTCACCGTACCGATAACAGCAAAAAACAGAACCGGAATTACAAGCCATCCGATATCCCAGTAGTATTTCCCGCCGGTAAAAGGAACCAGCATCGTAAGCGGGACCTTTGCAACCTTAACAATGTAAAATGCAAAAATCGCAGTCACCACAATCTGGAGTGCCATTTTCTGCATCGGCATGAGGCCATCGGAACGCTTTAGTACAACCTTCAGATAATCATCCAGGAATCCAATCATTCCAAACCCCAGTGTCACAAAAAGGACAGGGATCACTTTTGGATATTCCCTGAC
The DNA here is from genome assembly GCF_052066395.1 of Bariatricus sp. HCP28S3_A4. Taxonomy (NCBI): domain Bacteria; kingdom Bacillati; phylum Bacillota; class Clostridia; order Lachnospirales; family Lachnospiraceae; genus Bariatricus; species Bariatricus sp. HCP28S3_A4. The sequence continues at coordinate 178,689 of NZ_JBQHSE010000001.1, forward strand.
ATAGATCAGGGATGTCATCGTAATCGCGAACAGGATGATCACGCCTCCCATTGTCGGAGTTCCTGCTTTCTTAAGATGAGACTTCACTCCTTCCTCACGCTCTGTCTGCCCCATCTTCAGCCTTCTGAGAATCGGTATCACAATAGGTCCGGTCAATACACTCAGTCCAAATGCTATCAGCACTGGAATTACCATCTTATAATCCATAACGCACCTCTTATTTCTTTCGTTTTTTTCTACGCATTTAGTATAATGTATCTGTTTCCATTTGTAAAGTGGACACTTCCGACCTTTTACCTTTCGTCCTTCTCATTTTCCTATGACTGTTTTTCTATTCCCAGATATGGAAGTACATTATCGAAAATGTCCCTCACAACCGGGGCAGCGATCGTCCCTCCATAATAGACACCCTGTGGATTGTAGATTACTGCCATCGCCAGCACTTCCGGATCATCTGCCGGTGCGAAGCCAACAAAAGAAGCAATATATTTTCTCGCGCTCCTTGGCAGCGTCTGACTGGTTGCCGTTTTCCCGCCGATTCGATACCCTTCAATATAGGCATTCTTTCCTCCACCTTCTGACACAACCGTTTCCAGTACAGCCTGCATTGTCTCAGAAACCTCCTGCGACAGAATTCTTTTGCCTTCCCCATAATCAAATGTCTCCGTCTTCTCCCCATCCGCCCGATAAGTTGCCATTCCAAAATGCGGGGTGATCCTTTCCCCGCCATTGATAAGGGAACTGATCGTCGCAGCCATCTGGATCGGTGTTACCTGAAAAGACTGTCCAAAGGACATCGTAGCCAGTTCCACCTGACCGACATTTTCTTTCTTGTGCATAATCGTATCAGCCTCCCCCGGAAGATCCACTCCTGTTTTTTCCAACAGACCGAATTTTTCAAAATACTTGTAAAAATTATCTACTCCCAGCCGCAATCCAACTTCAATAAAAACCGGATTACAGGAGTTCTGCACTCCCTGCACAAACGTTTCCGCACCATGGCCGGTCGTTCTTGCACAGCGGATCTTTCTGTCTTCCACAATTTTATATCCCGGACAATAGAACTGATCCGTAAGGCTTACCACTCCCTCCTCCAATGCCGCAGAAGCCGTGAACACTTTAAATACGGATCCCGGTTCATATGTATCATTGATGCATCGATTTCTCCACATCTGATTCAAGCGTTCCTGTTTGACTTCATCATCCAGTTCCGAAGTATCCTCTTCCATATTCAAAGTAAATGGATCATTCAGATTAAATTCCGGAATATTAACGCAGGCATAGATTTCACCATTTTGGGGATTCATCACAAGGATAACTACTGCATCGGCCTCTTTCTCCTCCATGACTTTCAACGCAGCCTGCTGTGCATACATCTGAATATTATAATCCAGACTGATTTGAAGTGTCTCTCCGGCTACCGGTTCTATCCGGTCCTCCGCAATTCCTTCCAGTTCGATTCCCCTTGCATCCGTCGTTGTAAGAATCGTCCCGTTCGTCCCTTTCAGCCATTTTTCATATTTCACTTCCAGTCCTATGATTCCCTGATTATCCCCTCCGGTGAACCCAATCACTTTCGATGCGAGACTGTCATATGGATAATACCGTTTAAAATCTTCATCTATTTTCACTCCGTCAAGATCATATTCCCGGATTCTGTCCCCTGTCTCTTTATCAACATTCGTCTTTATCTTTTCTCTTGAGGAAATCTTCTCTGCTTTTTTACGTATTTCACCGGACGAAATCCCCAGTTCTTTTGAAAGTACTTCAATGACTCTCTCTGGTTCCTTGATCTGGCTGTGAATAACTGAAATCGTGCACACCGTTCTGTTCGTAGCGAGTACAACTCCGTTTCTATCCACAATTTCTCCTCTTGCAGCCTTGATTTCCCGTTCACGCTCATGCAGCGCTTTTGCCTTTTCCTGATAATACTCTGCATCGAAGATCATCAGATAGACAAGCCTTCCCAGCAGCCCCAGTATCATCACCGCCGCTGCCAGAAATACGACAAGCATTTTCTTTTTATTATATGTTTTGTTGCGCATAAAAACCCCGGACCTTCAAATATGTTATCTTCCATTTCTATAACATATTATTCTTTGCCCGGGGTTATACCCTTCATTTATTCAGCTGAAGCCTTTGCAATATTCAGATACGGAAACGCTTCCTTCATAATATCCGCGGCAAGCTGTGAAATCTGATTACTGCATCTTGCCTGATTCGGCACATTCGGTTCATCGATCACAACATAAACGACGATTTCCGGGTTATCCTGTGGTGCATAACCGATAAAGGAAACTACGTTCTTATTCTCACCACGAGGGAGTTTCTCTGCGGTACCTGTTTTTCCTCCCACATCATAGCCTTCCACTTTCGCATATTTTCCACTGCCGTTTTCAACAACACTGTGCATATAGCTTTTCAACATCTCAGACGTCTTCTTCGATATCGTTCTTTTCTCCAGAACCGGTTCAATCGTTTCTGTGACATTCCCATTTTCATCACGAATCGCCTTAACCACATGCGGTTCATAATAATTCCCCCCATTTATCAGGGAACAGAAACCTGAGATCAACTGCACCATAGTCACATTGAAGTTCTGCCCGAAGGAGTTCGTTGCAAGATCTGTGCTTCCCATATTGTCGGGCTGATACAAAAGTGCCGAAGTCGCCGCATCTCCCGGGAGATCAATCCCACTATACTCACCAAATCCAAATATGTGTTGATATTTGCTGAACTCTTCTGTTCCGATATCAAGGCCGATTTCCATCAAAGCCACATTGCAGGAATTCTCCATAACCTGTGTCAGATTCTGATACCCATGTCCTCCTTCATCATAAGAAATACATTTGATATCATGATCACCCACATGAAGGTAGCCTCCGCAGTAATAGGTCTCATCCCCGGTCAGCTTTCCGATTTCCAGACCTGTTGCCACGGTAAATGGTTTGATCGTAGACCCCGGTTCATAAGTATCGGACACACAAAAATTTCTCCAGAGTCCATTCAGAATATCCAGCTTCTCTTCACTGGACATTGCCGCAATCTGCTCTTCTGAATAATAATTTGACAAATCTCTTGGATTGTTCAGATCAAAAATCGGCAGCGAAGACATGGCAAGAATCTCACCTGTATTCGGGTTCATCATAATTACCGCCCCGTTTTTAAATCCGCCTCCCTGTGTTGCTTCATTTCTATGCTCTTCATAAAATGCAGACAGATGTTTCTCTACGATTGACTGAAGATTTGCATCCAGCGTTGTTACGATCGTACTGCCATTGACCGGTTCTTTCACCGTCTGCGTTGTGGACGCCTCCGTGTTTTGATACCCGTATTTTCGTCCATCCGTTCCATTCAGCGTACTGTTATAATATGCCTCAAGGCCGGCAGCTCCCACATTTCCATCTACACTGAATCCGATTACATCGCATGCAAGCGTATCATAAGGATATTTTCTGACGTAGTCTTCCTCCAGCCAGATACCCTGAATATCCGTATTCCCTTCCACAGCTTTTTCATAAGCTTTTGCAGTATCATAGTCTATTCCCTTTTTCAGAATAGTATAGCGACTGGTCGGGTCTTCCTCCAGAATATTGAGAACCGTTTCCGCTTCAATTCCGAAATACGTCTGAAGAGCTTCCGTCGTCGCCTGCTTATATGTCTCTGCTTTTTTTTCATTACTCAAAAGTACTTTGGCATCCAGAATCACATTATACACACGTTCACTGGTCGCAAGCTTTGTGCCGTTGCTGTCCACGATATCACCACGTTTAAACGGGATCGTTCTGCTTGTGTACTGCTGTTGATCCAGTACGATCTTCGTATAATTTTCTCCTTCCGAGGCATTGATGTAAGTAATTCTTCCGATGAGAATAACAAAAGCCAGTAATATCAACATAAAGAGTATTACCAGCTTTTTCTGCATCCCTTTCGTGAATTTTTGCCTCAAAGCAGGAACTTTTCTTTTCTTTCTTTTTGACATTTGATTCACCTTGCATTTCTGTTCTATTTTTTCATCTGTTCAGACTGAGCCAGCACTCCGCTTTTCGGGATATCCTGATACTGCTTCATATAATCACTTACCGGATTCTGATAGGTAACAACCTGATCAGAATTTGCATAGACCATTCCCAGTTCATTGATTGCTTTCTCTCTAACTTCTTCCAAATTCACAGAATCTGTGATGGAATTGTATCTTGTCGTATTTTCCTCCCGTATATCGGCAAGCTCCTGCTGCAGTTCTGAAATATGTTCAGATCGATTCGTAAGCTCTGTACGCATCTGAAGATACCATACGCATGCCACCAGTGCGATTACTGCTGCAAAAGCAAGAAATGCTACGTATGCCGGACTCATATGCAGTGCTTTCTTCCGGTTCTGTCTCACCTGACGGCTGACTCTCTTCTTACGGCGTGGCTCTTCAACCACTCGTTCCCGTCTTCGCGGCATCACCTTATTTTGCCGAACCGTATTTCCATATATGTACATTCCACTATGTGCCTGTGGGCGTCTTGCTGTCTCTACATAATTATTCCGCCTTGCTGCCATAAGGCACCACCCTTTCAAATTAAATATATCCCTTGTATTCTATCTTCTTTCAAAAATACGAAGCTTTGCGCTTTTTGAGCGGCTGTTTTCTTCCATCTCTTCTTCACTCGGAAGAACCGGCTTCTTCGTAACAACACGTCCCTTGGATACTTTACCACACACGCACACCGGAAATGTACTTGGACAAGTACAGGGATTTTCATTTTTCTTAAAAATACCTTTTACAATTCTGTCTTCCAGCGAATGGAACGTAATGATACAGATCCTTCCGCCCGGATTCAATATATCAATCATATCATCCAGCGAATCCCGAAGCACCTCCAGTTCCCTGTTGCATTCAATCCGAATTGCCTGGAATGTTCTCTTTGCCGGATGTCCTGATGTCTTCTGAACCTTCATCGGTATAGACTGTTTGATGATCTCGGCAAGCTGTCCAGTCGTTTCGATTGGACCTTTCTCACGTTCGGCCACGATATGTTTCGCGATATTTTTCGCGAACTTATCTTCTCCGTAGTCACGTATAATGCGAAAAAGGTCCATCTCACTGTAGCCATTGACGATGTCCTTTGCCGTTACACTCTGTCTGGTGTCCATTCTCATATCCAAAGGTGCATCTGCCCGATAGGAGAATCCTCGGTCTGCCGTATCCAGCTGATAAGATGACACGCCCAGATCAAGTACGATCCCATCTACTTTGTCAATGCCGATTTCATGGAGCCTCAGTTTCATATCACAATAATTGCTCCGGATTATTGTAACTCTCTCCCCGAAACTGAGTAATCGTTCGCTTGCCGCCTCGATTGCAGCAGCGTCCTGGTCTATTCCTATAAAACTCCCCTTGTTACTTAAACGCCGACATACTTCATAAGCATGTCCGCCTCCACCAAGCGTCCCATCGACGTAAATACCGTCCGGCTTGATGGCAAGGCCCTCGATTGTCTCCTCCAGTAATACTGATTTGTGTTCAAATGCCATAGTGTCCTCCTATTGAAACGAATCATTGCAATCCGTTTCGCTTTTGTGATCCGGTTAAATGCTCAGTCCCAAATCTTCCATGTCACTTGCAATATCTTCGATATTTTCCTCAACATCAGCAGTACGAGCTTCCCACGCATCCTTGCTCCAGATCTCCACCTTGTCCAGCACACCGGCAAGCACAACTTCTTTGTCCAGACTGGCATATGCACGAAGCGAAGAAGAAATCAAAACTCTCCCTTGTTTATCAAGTTCTCCTTCCACGGCGCTTCCGAGAAAGAAACGTTTAAAGTCTCTGGCCTTTTTGTTCGTGAGTGGTAAGGTTCTTAGCTTGTCTTCAAAGGCTTCCCATTCGTTTTCCGGATAGAGAAATAAGCAGCCATCCATTCCCTTGGTAATTACGAAATGTTCTCCCAGACTTTCTCGCAATTTTGACGGAATGATGAGCCTGCCTTTCGCGTCAATACTGTGATTAAACTCTCCAGTCAACATCAAGGATCACCTTCTTTCAAAGTGGTCTGCCACTTTTACACCACTTCGCTCCACTATTCACCACTTTCTACCACTTGAAACCATTGTAAACCACTTTATCTCCCTTTTCAACCCCCTTTTTCATTTTTTTATGCTCTCCCAGACTTTTCTGTAATTTTTCCTTTTTCTCCCCAAATTGCACAAAAAGCAGAAAAATCCCCTTCCGATTCCTCTTCACCCTCCATTTAGCATCAAGTGGTGGGGAATCGTGGGGGATTTTTTCGTTTTCATATCATTGTGGGAAATTTTCCCACTTTTTTCTGTTTTTATATTAATTCACTCATTGAAATGGAGCAAATAAAATGAGCGCTGACACTTCCGGCATATCCCCGGAACTAAAAAAGAGCCTGCTCTCCGGCAGACTCTTTACTATACACTTTTTATTTTCATTATTCGGATAAATTGAGGGACTGAAGATACCCATCTACAGCAGTGTAATCCACTTCTGCCATATCTCTCGGCTGATTCTGCTCATACAAGCCGTACGCAGAATAACCAAGCCATCCAACCAGCGCCACTGCGATCACTCCCACGATGGCACTGCGCACGATGTGCATAATCTTCTGTTTCCTCATAATCTGTTTTCTATTTGCTTTTTCTTTTTTATAACAATCTACTTTTTCCTGACTCATCTTACTGTAGCTCCTTTTAAAATTAGATGCTACAATATTAGCATATTTCTTTAAGAGATTCAAGCATTAGACTTTTGGATTTTCATCTTTTGTCATATGCTTTTCCGGAATGATTGTTCTTAATAGCTGGAAAGAAAAAATAACAGCTAAGTATCTGCAAACATTCCCTACAGTCTTATCCACTAACCACAACCACCAATTAAAAATCACATAAAAATCCGGATTAATCTGTAATAGATCCGGTAAGACATATTGTTCCAGGACGTATAAAGTTAATATAATCAAGCACAAAAATTCTAGCAATGTTAACTTTTTATTATTACTAATGCTATTCGCTTTCATATTCATAAATCCTCCTAAGGTATAAATTTATGGTCCACTGTCTCCAAATTTCTCACTATTCTGGCTGTTTATTTGCGCAAATATTATACACTTATAATAGCACAAATAAAATCGCAGCAAAGTAATGAGTAATTTCCAGGGAGAAATTATTCGTTTACACTACTAAATGCACCACTAGAGTTCACCTTTTCCAACAATTTAGTACCTATTTGTTATAGCCACTCTGCAAAAACAGATCCAAAAGACTTTATCAACACTCCAACATTTATAAGATTTATTACGAAACATACTGCTATAATAACTTTATAAACCTTTGGCAGTTCTATCCTTTTGATTCCACAATAAAGTAAAACTGCCAACATGATCACTAATCCTCCACCCGGAAACAAAGTGCCGGAAATTGCAACCATCAATACTGCAAGTCTGTTATTCCTTTCTTCCGGCTCAACTTCTATCTCAGTGTTTACTTCATCTTGCTCATCAGCACTCTTATCCTTTAACAATTCATCGATAGAAACCTTATATATCTCACTGAGCACTACCAAATTATCAATATCCGGATACGCTCTTCCATTTTCCCATCTGGAGACCGCTTGCCGTGATATATTGAGTCTTTCAGCGACTTGGCTCTGAGAATATCCCGCATTTTCTCTTGCACTTTTTAATTTCTCAGCTAATGTCAAAGTCATTCCCTCTATTCTATACAACTATACCGCGACGATCACTCCTCCGTCATTCGCATACATACTGCTGATTCCTCTCGTATCCAGAACAAGAATCTGCTGCGGATGAAGTCTTTCATCCAGCATTTGTCTCAAAACTTCTGCACGTTCCGGGCAATTACAGTGCGAGATTGCCAGAACTTTATTTTCAACATTTACAGAGCCTTCCTCCACACAATCCACCAGTTTCTGAAGTGCTTTCTTCATTCCACGAGCCTGTCCCAGCTGGCATATCTCTCCTTTCGGAGTAGATCCCATCACTGGCTTGATATTCAGCACGTTTGCCGCGATCGCCTTAAGTCCCGTAAGTCTCCCATTTTTCCGAAGCGTTTCCAGTGACTCAAGAACGAAAAATGTATTCTGTCCTTCAATATACTCTTCCACTTTTTCGATCACTTCCGGAAACATCAGTTCATTTTCTTCACATTCTATGATCTTACATGCGATCAATGTCTCACCGATTGATGCAGAACGGGAGTTAAATACATAAATATCCTTATCCCCATATTCCTCATGATAGAGATTTGCCCCTAGCACAGCACTGTTATAAGAGCCACTTAACTCCGCAGACAAAGTCACAACATATACCCGATCCGCATCACACCGGTATCCCTCCATATACCGTTCCGGTGAAGGGCAGCATGACTTTGGACAGTTCGGACTCTCCGCTACTTTTTTCAAGAAATCCGCCTGATCAAATGTCTCATCATCTATAATATGATAATCGTCCACATCCATCGCAAGTGATGCCGTCTCAAATATTCCTGACGCTCTCATCTCTTCTGTTAACTCTCCACAGCTGTCTACGATTATTTTATAACTCATATATCATTCCTCCCGAATCCGTCTTCAGCTTCCGCAATATGTAGTTTTCATTACCGCTTTGTATATGATAACACACTCTCTAATGAAAAAAAAGACTTTTTTACTCCTCAATTTTTATCTTACGTGATACTCCCAATGCAATTCCCATTTCAATCATAAGAAATAGTACAGACGTACCACCATAACTGATAAACGGCAGTGTAATTCCCGTATTAGGAATCAGATTCACCACAACTGCCACATTCAGAATAACCTGAATTGCAATATGAGAAAAAATTCCGGTTACGATCAGAGCTCCATAAAGATCCGGGGCATTTTGTGCAATAAACAGAAGTCTATACAAAAGCAGTCCAAACAATACAAATACCATAATAGCACCGAATACCCCTAGTTCCTCACAAATAACCGTAAGGATGAAGTCATTTTGCACTTCAGGTATAATCATTTTCTGTGCACTATTGCCTAATCCTTTTCCAAAAAAGCCTCCGGAACCAATCGCGTACATTCCCTGCAGAGTCTGGAACGAAAGTGACGATGCATATTTTTCCGGATTCAGCCATGCGATAATGCGGCGCAGCCGAAAATTATCACTGTTCTCCAGCACTTTACCAAGGAGAGCCGCGATTGCCACAAATGCTCCGACTCCACATCCGCCAATGATAACGAACGGTCTCATTTTCTTATGTACAACAAATAATATGAAGCAGGCAATTCCCATTACAATGATTGCCGAACTCAGGTTATCCGTCAGATAGAACACACCAAAAGCGGCTACTGCTCCCCACGCCAGTACCATAAGGCTTCCTTTCAGCTTATGAACCTTGCTTCCCATCTTACATATTAAATAAGGAATAAACAAAATGACTGCAATCTTCGTCACCTCGGCAGGCTGCATGGTCTGTCCCGTTCCCGGGATCTGCAGCCATCTTCTTGCTCCATACACCTCATATCCCAGTGGCGAATACTTTACCAGCGCCATCAGAAGCATCGCAAATCCATAAAGTGCTGCCGAGTATTTCGCATATCGATGGTAATCGATCCGGGTAACAAACAGCATAATTACAAGGCCTCCCATACTGATGATTCCCTGTCTTTTTAAATAATACATTCCATCATTAAACTTGCTCTGTGCCTCATACGCACTGGTACTATAGAGCATCACAAGTCCGAAGCAGATCAGGAATACCATCACAGCAAGAAGGCTATAATCAAAATATCGTATCGTTGTCGGCTTATTGCTTTTTTTCTTTTTATTTTTTGCCATTCCATACACTCCCAGCAGGTTTCCCCTGTTTTTCTTACTCTGCACAAGTATAGCACACCTCTTCACTTTCACACAAGAATATCTGCCTAAAAATGAAGATTCTTCTTCTTTCTGTTTTGTGGTACACTATAGACAGAATATACGAAACCATATTGTATCCGCAATAGAAACATTTTTTATGAAAGGAAAACAGACATGACGCGAGAAGAACTTTATCAATCCATTTATACACATGAAACCATTTATATTCCACCCCAAGAGGAAGGAAGTGCCGCTCTGGAAGTTGCCCTTGGTTGCAGCTGGCACAAATGTACTTTCTGTGATTTTGCCCGGGATGAATTCTGCATTCATCCGCTTTCCCGCATTGAACACAATCTGCAGATCCTCGGAATGCTTCAACCAGAAAATACAAGGCTGTTTCTGCTCGGTGAAAACGCATTCTGCCTCTCCACTGAATTCTTATGTCAGATCATTGATCTTGTCGCAAAATATATGCCCAATGTACATAGAATCGCCATGTATTCCCGTGCTGATGACATACTCCGGAAAACAGATGAAGAATTGCGACTGCTGAAATCCAGAGGCGTTGCCGCTCTTCATATCGGAGTGGAGAGCGGAAGCGACCCGATTCTGGCAGAACGGTGCAAGGGCGTGACATCCGCACAGATTCTGGATGCTCTGCATCGTCTGGAGCAAACAGGCATCGATTACTTTGTCACCATTATCCCCGGACTTGGCGGACGTGAGTATTCCCATCTCCATGCACTAGAAACAGCCCGACTTCTGAATCAGCTCCATCCAAAAAACATATGGTGTCTGAAGCTGAAGCTCTGGGAAGACACAAAGCTCTGCAAAGAAGCACAAAAAGGATTTTTCCAGATGATGACTCCGGAAGAAATCCTTTTGGAAGAGCGCCTGATGCTTGAAAATCTGCACGTGAAGGACTGTCTGTTCGAAGACACGACCGTTCTGGACCAGTATACCATTTACGGAATGCTTCCCGACCAGAAAAAAGACCTTCTTCGTGCAATCGATTACCTGCTCGCCAGACCATAGCTATTTCGTTTTCAATCATTCTATACATGAAATGTCTTTTCCATTTCCTCGCGGAACTCGCGCCCTTTAAAAAGGATCAGCGCGGTGAGTGTCAGGAATGAAAATGCAATACTGATGACCGACGGTGCCGTCACGTTAACCAGCCCTGTCAGGATAAAAACCAGCGGGAAAAGCAGTCCATACCCTGCCGCCATCACAAAGTAGATCATATACTGTTTTGGATGGTGGTAGTATATTTTGGAAATGATCATCATGGAAATGATAATCACAATACTGACAACCGGAAAAACAAAATCCACCGACCATCCGCGCCATCCTGTCAGCAGATCCCACACTGTACAGACGGTCGTCACCACAGCCAGCTGCCACATAGCATTTTTCAAAAGATTGTATCGTTTAAAGAATGCAACCGCAAGTGCAAGCCACATACTGAATGCACCCCCGCATATTTTCAGTGATAATCCGAAATGTCCATCCACACAATAATCACTCCCCAGTGCGATGACCGCTGCCGCAATACATAAGAAGGTAAATATCCGAAATACTTTCATTCCAATCGAATCAGCAGTCGCCTCTTCCGGATATTCAGTCTCAAGCAGTGTCACCTTGATTCCCTCTTGTTCAAGAATGCAAAAAAAGTTCTTCTTGATCACCGAACTGTCAAATCTTGACGTAAATCCCAAATAAACATTCTCTTCAAATGAACACATACATAGTTCCACTTTCGGTGTGCTGGTAAATACACCGAAACGCTCAATATACTTCGCATAGTCTTCCGGCATACGAATGATTCCCATATTGGAAAAAATCGCCGTTATCTCCTTTGCCGAACTGCGTGATCCAAAACCGATGCAGAAATTCTTTAATCCAAGCGGTGCGAGCCGCAGGATCGGATGCACTTCAAGTGCAAAATATTCACTCATCCGTTCCCCCATTTTCTCTTTTGTGAGGCCCTCGTCAAAATATTGCTTCACCTCACGGATCACTTCGTTCAGACTATCTTTTCCCTGACCGAAACGGTGTTCCACCTCCAGCCAGCTAAAAAAATTCAGCATGGAATCTGTCGGGAAAAATTTCCGCAGATTGACAGGCACCATAAGCGCCACCGGTTTTTCCTCCTGACGCCTGGACATTTTCCCGTGAATCGCGCACATCAGAACCGCTGTTAAGTACACCGTCATCGACACACCATATTCCTTCGCCTTTTTCGCAAGATCCGCCACTTTCACTTCTGCTTCCGTCACCTGAAGGCTTCCGAGATCACTGTTTCTTCTAATCTGATATGCTTTTCTCCGGTTCTTTTTTCTGCCCTTATTATCACGAGAATAGTACTTCGCAAATCCGTCGTCTTCCTGGTCCGAAACAGTAACCGTCTTCTCGTTTAATTCAAGATCCGCCAGCCCGTCCCCTTCATGTACTAGGAACAAATAATTCTTCACCAGCTCCCGAATAAATTCACTGGCTCCCGTCCCATCTGTCAGTGCATGAAAGACCTCAAAATTAATCCTCTTCTTATAATATGTCACTTCAAACAAAAGCTCTTTCTTGTCCCGGATGTACAGATTTCTGCAAGGTTCCCGGGTTTCTTTCCGAACGACCGGGCGCAGATTACTCTGTTCAAGATAATGCCAGAACAAGCCTTTTCTCATCACCGACAAGAACATCGGATATTTAACCAGCGTCCTGTCCAGCGCCTGCTGAAGCTTTGCTTCCTCAATTTCCTCTCTTAATTCACAATAAAAGCGGAATACACGGGTATCCCTTTTCGTACTTGCTGCCGAAAAAAGTTTTGCCGCGTTGTCCAGTTTCCGCCAATACGCACCCCTCGACTGCATAACGGCTATTCCCTCCTCAAAAAATTATTTATAATATCAAAACTTTCCTGTACGTGATTGCTTTTGATTCCCAGGGCAAAAAAACCGTGAAGTGCGTTCTTAATCCGGTAGATTTCTACCCTGTTTCCTGCCGCTTCCAGTTTTCTTCCATATGCCTCTCCCTCATCTCTTAATGGATCATATTCCGCGGTTATGACCAGCGTATCCGGCTGATTTTGCAGATTCTCTTCCAGAATCGGTGCAAAATAGGGATTCATCCGATCCTCTTCTTTCCCCGCGTAAAAATCAAGGTAATCTCTTAGTTTTCCTGCTGTCAGAAGATAATCTGTCCCATTTTCCCTAACAGAATCAAATGATGAATTTTCCGAATAATCATTATTCGTTGCTGGGTAGATTAGAATCTGCCTTCTGGGGAGAAATTCTCCTCTGTCTCTTGCCATTAGTGAAAGTGCTGCAGCCAGATTTCCTCCTGCGCTGTCTCCTATCAGTGTGATATCCTCTGAATTCACATTCAAAAGAAACTCTTTTTCATACATTGCCTTCGCCACCGCATAGCAGTCCTCAAGCCCGGTCGGGAACTTGTGCTCCGGAGCAAGCCGGTATTCAATCGCCGCCACGATATGCCCTGTGGCATTCGCAAGGCGGGCACATATCCTCTCATAATTATCTACATGTTCAGTGGACCACCCGCCGCCATGCAGGAACAGCATCACCCGCATTCCATTTGCCACCTGCTCTTCCTGAAATGTCTTCTCATCCGGGAAAAACAACCGGACCGGCACCAGATGATCCCCATTGTAAATACGTGTATCTACCGTCCGATAGAAGATCTTCATAGGATCCAGCCGTTTCAAATCTGCCAGCTGTCTGGACTTCTCCACATCTATTTCTTCAAAAGACAATGCTTTTAATATTTTCTTTGCTGCTTTATTGATATCCATATTATCTCCTTCCAGTTTTCTAATATTCATTTTGCGGGTTTTCCATACAGATGTCAAGTATTAGCGGCGAAGCTTCATTTTCTTTTAACTTCAAACAAATTTTTCGTTTACATTTTTATGCTAACCTTATATAGTTAAAATAGGATTTAGTCAGATGGGAGGAAACACACATGCCTGCATTTTATGCACACAACCGTTTTGGGGAAAAAGTAGCCCAAAAAACAGACGGAGAATTAAACGAAATCATTTCCAAATACTATGTACAATTTCAGATTGGTCTCCAGGGACCGGATATTTTCTTTTTTTACCGGCCATGGAAAAGTAATCGTGTATCCAAATATGGTTACCACCTTCACGAAGTATCAGCAGCATCCTTCTTCACACATGCGCTGACTGTCGTAAAAGAAAAAGGACGTGACAGCCGGGAATACGCCTATCTCCTGGGTTTCATCTGCCACTACATTCTTGACAGTGAATGTCATCCTTATGTATCTGAAATGATGGAAGCTCTTGATGTCGAACATTTGGAAATTGAAGAAGAATTTGAAAAAATGCTTCTTCGCAAAGACGGAAAGAATGCTCTTTCCTATCCACTTGCTGATCTTGTCCCGACAGACAGCGTAACCGCAAAAACAATTTATCCTTTCTACCGTAATATGAATCCGGTCATTATCCGGGAGGCATTGAAAGACCTAAAACTGGTAAAAAGAATCTTTACGGCTCCATGTATCGTCAAACAGGCCATTCTGAACGGAGCAATGCATTTAACCGGAAAATATGATTATTGGAAGGGGCTGATGCATCAGCGGAAAGACAACCCCAAATGCACAGTCAGCAACGAGGGTCTTTACCTGCGGTTCAAAGGTGCTGTTGACATCGCTGTAACCATGCTTTACAGCTTTGACGAAAGTCTTTGTACCGGCACAGAACTCCATTCGCGTTTTGAACGCACATTTGAATAGAAGGAGGCATCTGAATGAATAATACAAAACTTACAAAACTGGAAAAATGCTGGATTCTGTACGATGTAGGAAATTCTGCATTTATTATGCTGGTATCCACGATCATTCCGATCTATTTCAACTTCCTGGCCGGTAATGCAGGAATATCCGAAGTGGATTATCTTGCCTATTGGGGATATGCTGCTTCTGTCGCAACAGTCATGGTAGCCATCATTGGTCCAATTCTCGGCACATTGGCAGACACCCGCAATTTCAAAAAGCCCTTGTTTACAATCTCCATGATGGTCGGGGTACTTGGCTGCGCAGCACTCTCTTTTCCTAAATCATGGGTCCTGTTTCTGGCTGTCTTCGTAATTGCAAAAGTGGGATACAATGCCAGCCTGATTTTCTATGATTCCATGCTGGTCGATATCACAACAGAAGAGAAAATGGACTCCGTTTCATCACACGGCTATGCATGGGGATACATCGGAAGCTGCATTCCATTTGTTATATCTCTGGTTTTTGTTCTGATGTACGATAAAATCGGGATTTCCATGACCACTGCCATGATGCTTGCCTTTTTTCTTAATGCACTCTGGTGGCTTGTTGTCACGATTCCATTGCTGAAAAATTATCATCAGACAAATTATGTGGAACTGCCCGATCATCCGATCAAAAACAGTTTTAAACGCCTTGCAGTCACTCTGAGGGATATAAAGAAACATAAAAACATTTTTTTGTATCTGCTTTCATTTTTCTTTTTCATAGATGGTGTGTATACGATCATCGAAATGGCTACCGCTTACGGAAGTGCACTGGGCCTGGATTCACAGGGATTGTTACTTGCCCTTTTGGTCACTCAGCTTGTTGCTTTTCCATGTGCCCTGATTTTTTCCGTGCTCTCCAAGAAGTTTGATACCGATTTTCTGATCAAAATCTGCATCGCAGCTTACACCGGAATTGCACTCTTCGCCATCCAGCTTGATAAGCAATGGGAGTTCTGGCTGCTCGCTGTTCTTGTCGGTATGTTCCAAGGCGCGATTCAGGCACTCTCCCGCTCTTACTTCGCCAAGATCATCCCTGCGGAGAAATCCGGAGAATACTTTGGTATATACGATATCTGCGGAAAAGGAGCCTCTTTCATGGGAACCACACTGGTCGGACTGGTTGCCCAGATTACCAATGTAGCAAATGCCGGTGTTGCAATCATTTCCGTGATGTTTATCATCGGATATGTTCTTTTCTGCAAAGCCGCAAAACTAAACAAAGCGTGATTAGCGATGATTTCTGGTAATTATTTATAATTTGCCAGCTTTTTCCAAAGAAATATGATTTTTTTGCACAAAAATATGGAAATATGAGCAAAAAAATTGTATAATATATTGCATCAAGCGAAAGAGAGGGTTCACTTATGAAGCAAAATAATATGTTAGCAATGATTTTGGCTGGTGGACGTGGTTCCCGTCTTCATGACCTGACCAATAAAGTGGCAAAACCGGCCGTCTCATATGGTGGGAAGTACCGTATCGTTGATTTTCCCCTCAGTAACTGTGCAAACAGCGGAATCGATGTTGTCGGTGTTCTGACACAGTACGAATCCGTTCTGCTGAACAGCTACGTAGCTGCAGGCGGCAGATGGGGACTTGACGCAAAAGATAGCGGTGTTTTTGTACTTCCACCACGTGAGAAAGCGGATTCCAATCTGGATGTTTACCGTGGAACTGCTGATGCCATTTCCCAGAACATTGATTTCATCGATTCTTATTCTCCAGAATATCTTCTTGTACTTTCCGGAGACCATATTTACAAAATGAATTACGCCAAGATGCTTGCCCATCACAGAGCATGTAATGCTGATGCTACGATTGCCGTTATCGAAGTACCGATGAAAGAAGCAAGCCGTTTCGGTATCATGAATACAGACGAAGAAGGCACGATCGTAGAATTCGAAGAGAAACCGCCACAGCCGAAGAGCAATCTTGCTTCCATGGGTATCTACATTTTCAACTGGAAGCTGCTTCGCAAAATGCTGTTGGCAGATATGAAGAATACGGAGTCTAATCACGACTTTGGTAAGGATATCATTCCGACCATGCTGAATGACGGAAGAAAACTGGTTGCTTATAAATTCCAGGGATACTGGAAAGATGTAGGAACCATCGATTCCCTTTGGGAAGCAAATATGGATCTTTTAAATGGAAATGAGCTTGATTTAAGCGATCCGACCTGGAAGATTTATACCGAAGACGTTACAACTCTTCCTCATTACATAGGCGCTGAAGCTAAGATCAACAAGGCTTTCATCACACAGGGCTGTACCATCAACGGCGAAATCACGAACTCCGTTCTTTTCACCGGAGTTAAAGTTGGAGAAGGCGCCAAGATTATCGACAGTGTACTGATGCCGGGTGTTGAAGTGGAAGACGGAGCCGTTGTTACCCGCGCTCTGGTTGCCGACGGCATTAAGATCGGCAAACAGGCTGTTGTCGGTTCTGCTGACAGCGAACATATCGAACTGGTAGCAAAACGTGTAAAGGGGGTAGAATAATATGTATAACGCATTTGGAATCGTCACTTCTTCCGGCAGAGATATCTGGGTAGAGGGACTTCAGGACTATCGTCCAATCGGTTCGTTCTCTTTCCTCGGAAGATATCGAGTAATAGACTTTGCAATTTCTAATATGAGTAACAGTGACATTGACCGCATCCAGGTATATATCAGAAGAAAACCTCGTTCTCTTGTCGAACATCTCGGAAGTGGACGCCAATACAATATCAACTCAAAACGCGGCAATCTGCAGATCCTGTTTTCCGATGATGGTGCTGAGCACAGTATCTATAACACGGACATCGCCATGTTTATGGAGAACCTGGAATGCATTCAGAGAATGCATCATCCATATGTAGTCATCGCACCGAACTACATGGTATACACTGCAAACTATGATACTCTGCTTCAGAATCATATAGATTCCGGTGCGGATATCACAGTTCTGTACCATTCAGTTGATAATGCAAAAGAAGCATTCCTGAACTGCAATACTTTGAACCTGAACCGTCAGAAAGGTGTTCTTTCTATCGAGAAGAATCACGGTAATGCTAAGAACAGAAATATTTTCATGGATACATATATTATGAAGAAAGATTTGTTTATCGAGCTCGTACAGAAAGCTCACAAACTTTCTTCTATGTACACACTGGCTGACATCGTCAGTGCAGAATGTGAAGAACTGGATGTGCGCGGAATTTCTCATCGCGGTTATTTTGCTTCCATCACAGATTTCAAGAGCTACTATGATGCTAACATGTCGTTGATCGACTACAAATCAGCAATGAGCCTTTTTGATGAGGACTGGCCGATCTACACACGTACCAATGACTCCTGCCCGACGAAGTATCTTGAAACAGCAAGCGTGAAATCCTCTGTTGTTTCCAACGGCTGCCTGATCGAAGGTACGATCGAGAATTCAATTCTCGGACGTGGATGCGTCGTGAAACCTGGTGCTGTTGTAAAGAATTGTGTGGTATTCCCAGGTGTTGTAATCGCAGAAAACGTACATCTTGAGAATTTGGTTGTTGACCGGAGAGCACAAGTGATTCATGCAAAAGAAATCATTGCTCCGGCTGATCATCCGGGATATATCAAACGTGAAGATACTCTTTAATAAGGGAACACAAAGCGGAGCATATCTGACCGGTATGCCCCGCTTTTATAATTGATTATTTTATTCTCCAAAGATCATTTCGAATGCCACCTGTATTCCCAAAATAAGCGAATCCTTCTCTATATATTCCTCTCTTGTATGTGCACCATGTCCATAGTAACATCCCACACAGACCGAAGGGATTCCCATTGAAAGCGGAATATTACAGTCGGTAGAACCGCAGTTCTGCTCCGGATTCTTTCCGATCACGTTTTTTACTGCCTTCATTGCTTTTTCCGTCAGCCTTTCCTGCCTGGCCGCATCCACACCTTTGCCACACGGGCGAAGTCCGATCACCTCATATTCTATATCCAGCCCTTTATCTTTCTCTTCCCATATCGTCTTCTCAAAATGCTGTTCCATCATCTGCAAATGTTCACTGGTATCGGAACGGAATTCATACAGTATCTCCGCATTCTGGGCAATCACATTCACCCCGGTTCCCCCGGAGATCAATCCCACATTATAGGTTGTCTTCCCGCCTTCCGGCACTTGAACGCGATAGAGCTTCTCGATGATTCCGGCCATTTTCTCGATTGCGTTATCTTTTCCGAAATCTCCGAAAGAATGTCCGCCTTCTGTGGCTATCCGGATTCGGTACCGTTTTGAGCCGACCGCGCGGTTTACAATTTTGTCAAGTTCACTGTCAAATGTACAGAAATTCCGGATTCGTTCTCCGTAACCCCGGCAGATTGCTTTAACTCCTTTCAGATTTCCAAGTCCCTCTTCTCCAGAATTGCATACCAGCAGCATGCCCGCCGCTCCGTTCTTCTTCTGTTGCTCTCCTAATCCTTTCTGTTCCTTTTCCCATTCACCGTTTCTGATCTTACCTGCAATATATTTTGCCGCCATCAAAAGACAAACCACACAGGCTGTATCATCTCCGATTCCCGGACAATAGATTTTCCCGTCACATTCTGTTAACGGAAGCGCTTCCGTATCAGGAAACACCACATCCAGGTGTGCCATATACACATCGATTTCTTCCGCTTGATGGATATCGACCGGGTATATCACATTGAACGCTTCATCCATATACACCCCTTGTGCCCCCTGCCTTTCCAGCCAGTCACGGCAGAACTTTGCACGCTTCTCCTCCTGATTCGACGGTGCCGGAATCTGCGCCAGTTCTTTCAGAAGTTCAAGTGCTTCTTCTTCATGATCCTGAATAAACTCCCTCATCTCTTCACTCAACATATTTTCTCCTCCTTCGCTAACCTGCATTTCCCATACGTTCCGATATGATCACCCCAGTCATTGTGAGCACCGTTCCTGCTGCTGACATCCATGTGATCTTCTCATGCAGGACAACAATCGATGTAATGATCGTGATGACCGGAATCAGATAAATATAAACACTGGTCTTAATCGCTCCCAGAATTTCCACTGCCCGGTTCCATGTCACAAAGCAGACTGCACATGCGCCCACACTCAGATATAATAAATTCAGCAGATTTCCGGGAGTTCCAAATTGCACCGCCTTGACATCAAATCCGAAAACAAATGCCAGCGGAAGCATCATCAGGATGCCGTAAAAGAACATCCTTCTGGTGGCAGGGATCACCGGATACCCGAAGTCTCCCGCCTTTCTGGCCAGAATCGCATAAAGTCCCCACATCATCGCAGCCACCACACTCAGCATGTCCCCTGCAAAATTAAGCCGGACAGCATCCTGTCCACTGAAACTAATCATCGCAATTCCTACGATTGCGAAAATAAATCCGACAAAAAAGCTTTTCTTCAATTTCTCATCTTTCAAAAACAGGTGCGCACTGATGCCGATAAAAAATGGTGAGATTGAAGTGATGACTCCCACATTTGACGCCTGCGTATAGAGAAGCGCTACATTTTCAAACAGATAATACAGACAGATTCCCGTAAGTCCGGCACCTGCAAAATACAGCTCATGCTTTCTATCCGTCACTTCCATTTTCCGTGGACTCATGATCCACAAAATGATATATCCGATCACAAATCTTAAAAGCAGCAATTCGATCGGTGAAAAATCTTCAAGCAGTATCTTGCTTGAGATAAAAGTCGTTCCCCAGATAACGACTGAAATTGCTGCCATGATATGTCCGGTAAATTGTTTCTTTTCCATGAACTTCTCTCTTTCATTATCACAATTCTAAAATGATTCCGAAAAACATTTTTCTGATTTCCGCCCCATTTCTATCTAGTATAATACATTTTCTTCCGCATGACCACCAATAAAATGGGCGATCTGGAAATTACTCCAGATCAGCCATGTATTTCTGATAATATTCCATTGTAAATTCTTTCGGAAAGACTCTGGAATAATAATAACCCTGTATCATTCTCATGGCATCTTCTCTTGTCATTCTGAGTGACCGTTTCAGCTGACTGCTTCCCTGCTTCTGCTTCATCTCCAGCATTGCATAATTGCTGTCCGGATCGTAACACCGCAGCCGAATCTTCCTTCTACATTCCACCCCGCCTGCTTTTCAAAATAATCGTCGTCATAGACTGTGTCAAAATATAGAGAACGAATCATATAACCATTTGTTCCATTGTGTTCATCCTGTATAAGCACTTGTTCCAACTGGTGGCTCTTTTTAATGAATTCTTCAACATTAATAAGAAATTTCTTCTCTTCACGAAATACTCGATTCAATTGCATCCTCCTGTTCAGCCTGTCCTGAAACGCAACTCACCACCTGTAGTAGTGGGAGTCTTGTCTTCTTTCAAAACAAAAAGCCGGCTGCAACTCATTTCGTTGCAGCCAGCCTATCATACATCATTTCTTGCTTAGACGCTTAGCTTTCCGTCCCTGCCTTTCAGCAGGTTTGGCAATCAATTGATGCGATTATTATACACCATATTTTTCAATTACGTCAACATTCATCATCTTTTTTCACATGTTTCTTCCACACACTTTTCACGCGTTCTTTGTCACCATCCAAATATCTTTTATTTTCCCGGACACTTCTTATCAGCCATCTGTTATAATAAATACATATTATTCTATTATATTGATACCGGAAAGGAAACGCTTATGATTAAAATACCCGAGAAATACTTTGATATCTTTTGTACGATCGGCTCACAGAAGACCTATCAAAAAGGCGAATTTATCTATCTTCAAAATGATTCCGCCGACTATTTATACCTGATTCTATCAGGCAGAGTCCGCGTATATACCCTTTCTTCTTCCGGGCGTGAAACGACTCTGGAGATTCTGGAAAAAGGCCGTATATTCGGCGAATCCTCTTTTCTGAGTGATCATGTTCGCCCAACCAGTGTTGCCGCAGTTACCGAGGTACGCCTTGCCACTTGTCTGGTCTCCGACCTGATCCCACTGCTGCGCGAAACGCCCGAATTGATGGTTCTCTTTTTCCAGCATTTAAGCGAGACGTGTAATCATCTTTCAAGACAGATATACCGCCTCACCAACTACGACAGCCGAAAACGCATTGCAAGTTTTCTGTTGGAAGAGACGGCTTCCCCCAACCGGGACAAAGGAATTCTGGACAATGTCCTTCCTTATACACACGCCGAAATCGCAGAAACTCTGGGTCTGAACCGGGTAACCGTATCAAGGGTTCTTTCCGCTTTTGCCGATCAGGGCCTTCTGAAAAGCCACTATGGTAAAATTATGATCACCGATCGGAACGGTTTATATCAAATCCTCAAAAACGGAGCTTATTTGTAGCATACGCTACAGTTTTCCGGACACATTACTTTTATAATAGTGCCCGGAGGTAAAAAATATGAAAAATAAATTTATTTCTTATATTATGATCATTTTCGGCGGGACCCTGACCGCTGCCGCATTTGGCCTTTTCGTCCTTCCACAGGGCTTTGTGGCAGGCGGTGTGACCGGTCTTTCCGTCATACTGTCTGGTTTTATGAACCTGCCTTTATCCTGGATCGTACTCGCCATCAACCTGATTCTTTTTGCACTGGGATGGATCTTTGCCGGAAAAGAGTTCATTTTCAAGACTCTGATCATGACCTTTCTGTTCCCGACTCTTCTTGAACTATTCGGCAGAATCACAATATTCGACGCGCTGTCCGCCGACCCTTTCCTGAGCAGTCTGCTCGCAGGCTGTCTCTTAGGTATCGGCTCCGGTCTGATTCTCCGTGCAAATGGTTCCAGCGGCGGTTTTGATATTTTAGGAGTCGTCCTCAACAAAACATTCCAGATTCCGGTATCTTCAGTCATGTACGTCTGTGATTTCGTGATCATTTTGTATCAATCCGTATCCAAACCGCTTCTTTCAACGGTTTACGGAATTGTCGTCATTCTGTGCAGCAGCATCATGGTAAACAAAATCATCACACAGGGTGAATCCAAAGTACAGCTGTTGATTTTCTCAAAAGAACGCGAGACGATCCGTGAACATCTGCTGAAGACATTTGATACCGGAGTTACATTATTAAATGCTGAAAGCGGATATCAAAAAGAGAAAGCAAAAGTCATACTGACTATTCTGCCTTATAATAAAGTCAGTTCTGTTAAGAAAATGATTTATACGGTAGACCCCTATGCTTTTACGGTGATTAATGGGGTAAATTATGTGGGCGGACGCGGATACAGCATCCGGAGGTAAGCACCTGCGGATGCTGTATTCACGTCCTTTTACCAAAGGCCACATCTTCTGTTTTATACTTCCTTTTCTTTTGGAAGTGCAATATTCAAAACAATCGCAATAATCGCAGCCGGTACAATTCCGGATCCGCCGAACACAAGCTGAAGTGCCTGCGGCAGCTGCGATAAAATGCCGCTGTTCACACCAATTCCATATCCCAATCCCAATGCAACCGATACGATAGTAATATTCCGCATCGTCAACGTCTCTTTTGTTATAAGCTGAATACCACTAATGACAATGGATGAGAACATCATAACAGCTGCACCTCCCAGGACACTCTGCGGCATAATGGAGATCAGCGCTGCCAGTTTCGGGAACAGTCCGCAAAGAATCAAAAATAACGCACCGATTGCAAGAGCACCGCGGTTTACGATCTTCGTCATCGTTACCAGACCGACATTCTGGCTGAAAGAAGTATTCGGAAGCACTCCAAAAAGCGCTGCGAAACTGGAGCCGACTCCGTCACATACCACACCTCCGGAAAGCTCACTGTCTGTCGCCTCTCTTCCCATTCCGCCTTCCATAACACCGGAAATATCGCCGACCGTCTCCACGGCCGTCACAACGAACATGATCAGGACAGGAATAATCGCACGAAGATCAAATCTCAACTTTACCGGGAGCAAAGACGGCAGTGCGATCCATTCTGCCTGCGCTACTTTATCCCAATTCAACACCCATGCCTTCGTATACTCCACACCCTCAGCATTGACAGCGGTGTGCGGAAGTACAGCTCCCATGATGGCCGCTGCTATGTAACCTACGATAATTCCAATTAAAATGGAGGACGCGCTGGTCATTCCGGTCGTTCCATGTTTAAGGATAATAATCACCACCAGCACAAGGAATCCCAGAAGCAGATTCTCTACAGAACCAAAGTCGTTCGCATTATTTCCTCCTCCAAATGAATTGACACCCACTCCGATCAATGACAATCCGATGGAAAGTACTACCGTTCCGGTCACGACTGCCGGGAAGAATTTTCTCAAAGGTTTGATCAAAAATCCAAGCACACTTTCAAACAAACCGCCCAGAACAGAGGCTCCCATGATGGCACCATACGCAGCTGCACCGCCTCCCATGACACCTACCACACTATTAAATACTCCTATGAATCCGGAACTGGTACCCATGATGATCGGCACCTTCCCTCCGATTGGTCCGATTGCATAAAGCTGAACCAGCGTGACAATACCAGCCACGATCATTGCATTCTGCAGCAGTTCTACCTGAAGATCCGCAAATTCAGCACCTACCAGCCCACATGCTCCCGTAATAATAAGCAGCGGCGTAAGGTTACCTACAAACATTGCCAAAACATGTTGAAGACCCAACGGAATTGCTTTTTTAAGAGGAAGTTTCCCATAAAAATCATACTCCGCTCCTTTGTTTTCTACGTTATTCACTTTACTCTCTCCTTACTTATGTAAATATATTACTTTTCTATAATAGTATATCATTGTCAAATACGCAAGAACTGAGTCAAATAAATATTTTTCGATTATTTCATACAATCGGATGCAGTTTGCGCCCTCTGGCGGTCGCAAATGCGTTTTTCAACGGCCGCTATGCGGAGCAGAACGGCCGCTCGTATTTAGTTGATTGTTGATAAGTTATCGTATGTTTATCTTGATTGTGTAGTGTTTTGTTGCTCTTTTCATGATGGAATTAGCAGACACTTCATCATTCAAAATCATAGCTTTCCAGCTGTCTGGATCCCGTTGAGAGCAAACGATCGTACTCCGGTGCTGTTCATTGCGTTTCTCCAGTAATTCAAAAAGAATCTTGATTTCGCGCTCATCTGTGATCGTATGAAGCAGAAAGTCATCAAGGATGATCAGATCCCATTTAAGATACTTTTTCATCTTGCGGGCATATTTATCATAGTCCTGCTCTTTAAGAGCAACCATGCTCTCCAGGAGCTCTTCACTATGAAAATATCCAACGTTATATCTATTGCAGGCTTTAATACCAATGGCCTTGGCCAGATAGGACTTTCCGGCATCAGATTCGCCGAGAATACAAAGA